>JAHZKP010000097.1 GCA_022600345.1 Alphaproteobacteria bacterium
CCACATCGCGCTGCGCGCCGCTTCTGGCCGAATGCGAAAAAGTGACTGGTGTCGCGAGCCACATGAGTTTTTCAACAGCCTGCTAGGTCGAGCAGGCTTTAGTCCGCTCTATGAGCCACACCCACCAACGTCATCCCCGCGAAGGCGGGGATCTGTGCAAGTCGCTGTTTTTGCGACGGCTTTCTCAAATTGGACCGTTCCTAAAAAGCTGGATGACAAGACATCGAGAAGGACTGCTGGAGGTTTCCTCGAGGCGCGTCCTGGATCCCGTCCGAACGACGGGATGACGGAGGTGGGTGAGTTGTTTTTGGGTGGCGCTTCGCGGGATGGGCAAGGCCGCAGATCAATGACAAGCAAGCACTTTGTCTCTGCCGCCAGCACCACCCTTTTTCGTCACCCCGTCGGAGGGCGGGGTCTAGGACACGTATCAAGCAATCGCCAGCAATTCTCCTTGGCGCCTCACGAACCGGCATCGCCGCCCCGATTCCGTAGCGACCAGGAGGCTACGCCCTCTGGACCTCCCTTAAGAGGTAAAGATTCAACGGGTAAGCGATCTGGCAACACGGAAGCCAGTGTTGTCGACGCGAAAGGGGCTGTCGCCGCCAAGGCGAGAAGCGGAGCGAAGATAATTAGGCACGTTGGCCCAGGCACCTCCGCGGATCACACGACGACGGCAGTCCCCGTCAGTTCTTGTGGCCCCGTCAGCCGGAGCCCCCGTGTAGCTGTCGTTCCAGCAATCCTCGGTCCATTCCCAGACATTGCCGTGCATGTCGAAAAGGCCCCAGGCGTTTGGCTTGAAGGAGCCGACCGGAACGGTTTGACCTGCGCTACCCCAGGAACCTTGAGAGTATTGCGCTAGCGACTTAGAGATCGTCCCGCCCCACCAGAATGGCGTCGTCGTTCCGGCCCTGGCCGCATACTCCCACTCCGCTTCGGTGAGCAACCGATACGGCTTACCAGTCTTCTTGGATAGCCAAACCGTGTAAGCCTTGGCGTCATTCCAGTTGACGTTGATGACTGGGCGGTGGCCTTTACCCCAACCGTTATCCCCGCCAGCCTCTTTGACAAGGCCATTATCACAGCCACCATCAGCAACGCAGGCATCCCACTCCTCCCAAGTCACTTCGAACTTGCCGGCGGCGAACGGCTGGCTGATTTTCACCTCGTGCTCTGGGCCTTCTTCGTCTTTATAACGGCCCTTCTCGCTCTTGGGCGAACCCATCGTGAAGCTGCCGGCCGGCACCACCACCATTTCGGGACAAGTCGGGCAGTCACGGAAACTCTCACCGGACCCCGGCTTGACGGCAAGGGCCTGTTCCCTCTCCCCGCTCGGGGGGAGAGGGCTAGGGTGAGGGGCAGCGGCACTCGGTGAAGGTGCGGTTTCCCGCCACCCCTGATAACCGACATAACCTCCGCCAGCGATCAGCCCCAGCAGCACAAGCCCCGCCGCGATCCGCCCTGCGGAGAACCCGCCTTTCTTGCCCTTCCGGACCGACTTGATGTCCTGAACCAGCCCCGCCATCTCGTGCCGGAACCCGTCCCGGCTGATATTGGCCGCATGGTGATCCACCAATGGCTGCAAGACCTCAGGAAGTTGCGCTTTCGACGGCAATGCGCCACCGCCAACCGTCACCGGAATAACCACCACTCCGCGCGCCAAAGCGCGCTCGATCTCCAGGCGCACCCAGTCCTCGGTATCCTCAAGGCGGCGCGTGCCGTCCTCGTTGCGGATTTCGAGCCAGTCGGGACCGATGATGGCCACCATCACGTCGCACTGTCCAAGACGCTGTTCGAGCACCTGGGCAAATTTCTCACCAGCGCGAAGCCGGTCGATGTCGATAAAAACGTTCCGGGAACCGAATGCCCGCTCCAGGTATTGGGCCACATTGAGCGCATAAGGCGCGCTGTCATCCCTGCGATAATTAACAAAAATCTTGCCCGGCATAATTCACTCAGTAACCCGCAGCCTCAAAGCAATCTGTATAGCCGCCGTTCCCCGCCTGGTCACCCCACCAGTAAGGTGGCCAGTTGGCATTTCGTCATCCTCAACCTCGTGAGCCACTCGAACGATGACGGTGGTTGGTGCCGTGTTGCGTAAATCCTAAACTGTCATCCCGGCATTTATTGCCGGGACCCATTTTGCTGCACGCTCCAAAGTGCGCGGCTGACGCAATGCCTCGCAACAAACGACATCGACAACGCTTGTCGCACCTTGGATCCCGGTGACAAGCACCGAACCGACAGAAGCGGCACAAACCACCGCTCTCCCGAACTTCGAGAGGGCGGCGGCGCGCTGAGCGGTCACGAAACTCGCTCGTTTATGTCCTAAATCTCCCGCAACAACTTCTCCGTCTTGGCTTCCTCGATGCGGTTGGTGAAGCGGCGCGCTTCGTGCTCATCGCGCAACGTCTTGGCGAGCGTGAAACACGACCCAGTCAGAAACACCGCCCCCATGGCCAGATACCCCTTGACCCAAAGGTCGGTCGGCAATCCCCAGATCCCCAGCGCCATCATTGCGGCTGCCGCGCCAAACGAGATGTAGTTGAAGGTGATCCAGGCGCCGGTGTTGGCGGAATTGGGAGTCGGGGTCATGAACGTTTCACTCCTTGGATGTTGCGCGGCCTTGGGCGACCGGATTTTAAAAGCTGCTGTGCTGGTCATTGAATTAATCTCTCCTGTTGGCCCGAACGGCCCATGATATTCCTGAGCTACTGGGCTGCTTTGTTGAGTTCGACCGTGTTCATCTGAGATGGACGGGGTCAGGACTGCGGAACGCTGCCCCCAGACTCATCGGCGTTGCCGTCGCGCTTGCGCATCCTGGCAAGCACGTCATCCGGGTTGGTCCTTAAACGCGATCCAAATCCAGCCCGTGCCAGTCGGTCCTCAAGATCCCGACCCGACTCATCGCGCTCCATCGCGTCCAACGCCTCGCCGGCATCCTCGTTGAGCTGCTGGCGGGTCTTGATCCGGGCAAGCGTGCCCTCCGCTTCGCGCAAAGCTCCAGCTCCCGAGATCAGCGCCTTGCGGCCATTGGCACCCGCCCGATGCAGCGCTTCCTCGGCGCGAGCCAGCTCAAACCCGCGCCGCAGGTCCGCCAACCTCTGGCGGCCATCCTCCACCAGACACTTCAGCCGCGTGATGTCCCGATCGAAGCGCTCGACCGCTTTTTGCCGGTCGCCACGTTCATCTTCGAGAGCCGCCACGACAACCGACGCTTCCCGGGCCAGATCTTCACGCCCCTTCGAAAGAGCCTCGCGGCCGCTGGCCTCAAGATCCTTGACACGGGCATCCAACGCCTCGATGGCCCGCAGCTCGGAGGAATGATGCGCCATCGCACACGCCAGCTCGCGCTTGGAATGCTCAACGGCCTGGGCCGCCTCCCTGAGCTGCTGGCCCAGAATCTGGAGCGCATTGGCGTCGAACACGGCTTCCTCCGCATCGGCAATGGCGCCCCGTATAAGGGTATTCACAATCTTCAACATTGAACTTTCACTCCGTTACTGACTTGTCATTGTTCGCTTTGCTGGAGAACCTCAGTTCAAAAACATGAACTAAGTTCACCGAAATCACTTGCCTCAACACTCTTCTCTTCCGTCCTCTTCTACTCACCTCACCTTCATTGCCGGCCTCAGCTCAAAACATGAACTAAGTTCATCCAAATCACATTATTCAACACTCGCTTCTCCTCAGCTCCTCAATTCACCTCCTCACCTCACCTCCTCACCTCACCTCGCCCCACCTCGCCTCCGCTTCCTCTCTCCCCACCTCTGCTTCCCTCCTCCCAACCTCTGCTTACTTTCTCCTCGCCTCCGCTTCCTCTCCTCTCCACCGCCGTTTCCTTTCTCCCCACCTCGCGTCGCCTCACTTCTCCTCTCCGTTTCCTTTCCTCTCCACCTCCGCTTCCCTTCTCCCCACCTCCGGCTCCTTTCTCCTCATCTCCTCACCTCGCCCCACCTCGCGTCGCCTCACTTCTCCCCTCCGCTTCCTCTCCTCTCCACCTCCGCTTCCCATCTCCCCACCTCCGCTTCCTCTCCTCTCCTCTCCACCACTGCTTCCTTTCTCCCCACCTCGAGTCGCCTCACTTCTCCTCTCCGTTTCCTTTCCTCTCCACCTCCGCTGCTTCCCTTCCCTTTTTCTTCCTGTCCTTCTCGCCGCTCCCCTGCCCTCACACATGAACAAAGTTCATGAAGGCCGTAGAGTTTGGCGCGAATTCTGGCAGACCAGGAACTCAAATGAACTTAGTTCATTTATAGTTTCGGCCGACCCATTGGTTCGCTAACAACTCTCCTGACTCCCCAAACTGGGTGTGAACCGACCTTCATTCAGCCATTGGCATGAACCTCATCCACTTAAGCGCCATCAACCATCGCGGAATCTGGGAGACCTGCCGACCACAAGACCGGGTGAACTAAGTTCACAGACCGCAAGATGCAGCCTGCCGAAACCAAAATCAACCCCATGCATGAACTTTGTTCAATTGTTGTGGTAGGATGGTTAACCTGGCGCCGTCATAAATGAATTGAAAAAGCCGGCACGACTGACGGGCCGAAATTCGAAACCCCACCCCGGAAAGCTACGACCTTGCCGAAACTCTCACAGCCCCGCACCAAACCCGACTTCCGCGAAAAACTGCGCAAAAAGGTGCTGCAAATCGGACGGAATTTGATCGAACAGGAGGGCCTGGAGGCGGTGCAGGCGCGGCGCATAGCCAAGCAGGCCAAATGCGCAGTCGGCTCAATATATAATATCTATAGCGATCTTGATGATCTGATCATCGCGCTGAACATGATCACGCTCGCCGAGTTGGGAGAAACCTTACGTCACGCCCACGCCGCCTCGGCTGGAAAATCGACCCATGACCGCCTGCTGGCTCTGGCTGAAGCCTACTTCGATTTCGCTGCTGCCCGGCGCAAGCACTGGCGCGCAATTTTCGAGCATATCTTGCCCGAAGGCCGAACCGCGCCGCCTGACTACCGCAGCGATCAGGATAGGCTTTTTGCTCTCGTCGAGGAGATTCTAGACGCCGAGATCGACGAGCCTGAGCAACGCGCGAGTGCCGCTCGAGCGCTGTTTGCGTCTGTTCACGGGATCGTATCGCTGTCGCTTGATCGAAAACTTGGAGAATTTGAACCGCAAGCAACGCGCCGCCAGATCAAGTTTCTGATTGGCTGCATGTCCAAGGGACTTAACGTGGATTAGACCTTGCTCTTAACGCGTCCAATCACGCCCCGCCGTCGCTCAGGTTCCATAGATTACCTGCGAAGGAAATAAAATCGCTGGGCAATCCATCGTCTCGACTTCAATCACGTCTTGCGCCGTGCACCCGGCTTGGCCTTCGCCTGCACCTGGGGCTCAACAGCCTCTTCCAGTTTGCCAAGCGCATCAACGATCATGTTCAGATCCGACAAGAAGCGCTCACGTTGCGGTGCTGGTAGCGCTTCGAGAATTTTCGCGTCGACCTTCTTGGCCATCGGCTCGGCTGCATGCAGCATCCGGCGGCCCTCCTCGGTCAGCTTCACGGCATATGCGCGGGCATCTTCCTTTGTCCGCCGCCGTTGCACCAGACCCTTTTTCAACATCCGCCGAATGATATCGGCAAGCGTCGAACGGTCAATCCCGGTCATATCGACAAGATTGGTCTGGCTCAGACCTTCGTTTTCCGCCACCGCTACGAGGACTGCGTATTGGCGCGGAGTTAGATCTTCAGTCCGCATCTCTGACTGAAAGACATCCCCGGCACACTGACCAGCCCGGTGCAGCAAGTGGATCGGAGATAATTCAAGTTGCATGATTTTGCTCTCCTTTGGGCTGCTCGTGACCCTCTTGGTCGATTTTTTTGGTTTTGTTTTTTTTGCCATCAGCTCTTCGTCATGATGTTGCATACACTAGCACACCTCCTTCTCCGTACGGAAGAAGGTGACCAAACATAAAGAAGAAAATACGAAATTGATGGTTTCGTCCACCATGGACTGATTAAATAAGACCACGGACACTAAAACTGTGCCCTAAATTGACACAGCGCTGCAAGACTCAAATATTCTTCTTTGAAGATACTTTCAGCACGCGTAGAAAACGCGATTTCCTTTTCATCGCCCGGAGCAAAAGTCTCCGGGAATTAACTGGAAGGTTTTTCGTATCGCTGCAAAAGACCGACCTGGGACATGGCGAAGATCATAGTAATCGGCATCAGGCCCCAAAGCTTAAAGCTCACCCAGAAATCCTCCGAGAAGTTGCGCCAAATAACTTCATTGAGGCCGGCGAGGAATAAGAAGAATAGAGCCCAGCGAATCGTAAGAATTCTCCAGCCTTCGTCTGTAAGATTGAACGCCTCGCCCAACACATATCTAAGAAGCGACTTCCCAAAAGCGATCCCGCCAAATAAAATTGCTGAAAATAGCAGGTTGACGATCGTCGGCTTCAACTTGATAAACGTCGAATCATTCAGCCACAGGGTCAACGCCCCAAATACCAATATGAATGCCCCCGAGATCAGTGGCATCAGCGGAATGCTTCCCAAAATGAAGCGTGACGCTGTCAGGGAAATGGCCGTTGCGCCCATGAACCATGCCGTACCGACAAAAATACCCCCTTGGAAATTGGCGATGAAAAAAACCACCAGCGGGCCCATTTCGACCAGCAATTTGATGATTTGGCGCGAATCAATTTGTACCTCGCCGTCTGGGTTGTCGGCTGGTTTGTCGTCTCTATCGCTCATCAATTCGTGCGCCTTGAGTTTCATTGGCCCGCCGGCAGCTCACCATTGGCCACCGGGTCCGGCCGTTATACCCGACCTTCTCCGCGTGAGAAGCCGTGCTTAAGAGGTGCCCGCACGCACCGCCGTGCTGTGCGCCTTCGCCGGCTTGGCCGCCGGATTAGCCTCCACCGCTGCAAACTCGGTTCCCGCCTTTCCTACCGCCTTGGATGCAAGCGCCTCGGCAGCCGCCACTTCCTCGTCGGGAATCCTGTGTTTGGCCATCAGCTTGGTCAGGAACCAGGCGTAAAACCCTGACAGCGGCATGATGAACGCAATCTTGAACAGCACCCACACATTGGTCCCATCGATCTGAAAACCGATGAGGTCGTGAAGCGTCGAGCCGACGGGCGGGTACATCGACTTGTCGGCGAACGCCTGACTGACAAACTCGTTCAACACGGCCGTCAAGACGAAGAACCAGGCAAAACTCCAGGTAAACCTGTCCCAACCCTCTTTGGTGTAGTGGAAGGTGCCTTCGAAAATGTGCTGGAAGAAGTTCTTGTTGAAGTACAAGCCGCCAAACAAGAACAACGCGAACATCACGTTAAAAATCGTCACCTTGACCTTGATCCACCAGGGATCGCCGGTAATCAGCGTCATGATGCCGAACAAAACCGTGACCGACGAAGCGATAACCGGAAATAACGGCAAGCGCCCCAATACGATCTGCATCACCACCATGGCGATACCGGTCGAAATAATCAGCGCCCACGTCCCTGCGTTGATACCGGCCGCGGCGTTGACGATGAACATCGCAACAAGCGGTCCGAACTCACTCAGAATATTGACAGTCTGCTTGGCATTGAACGGGAAGTAGCTCTTGCGCCCACTCATTGTCGCACCGATCCTTTGCTCCGCGGGGCCTCCCCGCTTGACTTCGCAACCCTATCAGTCTGAAGGGCTTCTAAACCTGGATAAGGCCGTGCCCGAAACGCGAGTTGCACGCGTCCCCTGAAACCCAATCAACCGCTGGCGATCGCTTTTGCAAATTCGCCAGCATCAAACGCCTGTAGATCCTCAACCCCCTCGCCGATTCCAATCGCAAACACAGGCAATTTATGCCGCGCGGCAATGGAAACCAGGATTCCGCCTCGCGCGGTACCATCCAGCTTTGTCATGACAAGGCCCGTAACACCCGCTTTGTCGCGAAACACTTCCACCTGCTGCATGGCGTTCTGACCTGTGGTTGCGTCCAAAACAAGTAGACAATCGTGAGGCGCACCAGGGTCATTCTTGGAGATGACTCTGACGACTTTTTCCAACTCTTCCATTAACGCCTGCTTATTTTGCAGCCGTCCGGCCGTGTCGATCAGTAGAACGTCATATTGTTCCGCCCGCGCCATCTTCAAGGCATCAAATGCCACACCTGCAGCATCAGCCCCCACATCCCGAGCGATCACCGTTGCTCCGGTGCGATCCCCCCACACCTTTAGCTGGTCTATGGCCGCAGCCCGGAAGGTATCTCCGGCTGCCACCATCACCTTTTTTCCCTGGGCGGCAAACTGAGCAGCCAACTTACCGATCGTCGTCGTCTTGCCGGACCCATTAACTCCGACCATCAAGATCACATGCGGCTTATTGGCCCGGTCCACTTCAAACGGCCGGGCGACTGGCGCCAGCACCTTCTCGATCTCTTCAGCCAATATCTCGCGTACTTCTTCGGGCGGAATTCCTTTTTCAAAGCGGCCCTTCGAAATGCGATCCGTAATGCGTGTTGCCGTCTCAACCCCCAGGTCGGCCTGCAACAATACGTCCTCGAAATCTTCCAGCGTCGAAGCATCGAGCTTCTTACGGGTGAAGATCCCCGTAATGCCATCCGAGATCGCCGACGACGTCTTCGTCAGGCCGGACTTTAAACGGCTGAACCAGCCCTTTTTCTCCTCCGGCTGCTCGTTGTTGCCAGATCCTGAACCCGGGTCCGCGCCCTCAGCAGCTCCCCGCTCCTCATCCGCCGCCTTGTCGGCATCTGGCTGCGGAGCCGACGTTTCGATCCCTGGCACCACCACGGCCTCAGCACGCTCGTCGGACCCCGGCCTCTCAGCCACGCCGGCCTCGATCGTATCGATCGATTCCTGGTCGGCGGCCTCGGCCCTTGACACCTCAGCGCTCGTATCCTCTGGCTCAGTGGGACGCTTTTCGCTCCCCTCAGCGTCTTCCGTGGACTTTCCACCACCCAAAAGGCGCCCGAAGAACCCCCGCCCTTTATTGCCCGACTGGCTCAATTGATTACCTCTGCTCGCAGCCGTTGCCCATCGTGACCGCTAATCCGCACCTTGCGCAGCGACCCAGGCTCACCGGCCATATCCACATCGACCTCGGCGAACTGCTCGGTCCGGCCTGCGTGGCCACGCTCATATAATATTTCCGCCTCGCGCCCGACCTGCGTTTCGAGAAAACGGCCAAGCGCGCTCGCTCCCGCTTGCCGCAAGAGCCGCGCACGCTCCTTGATGATCCGGCCATTCACCTGCGGCATCAACGCCGCCGGCGTCCCCTGACGCGGAGAAAAAGGAAACACGTGCAGATACGTCAGGCCGCATTCGCCGACCAGATCGAGCGACTTGTTGAACATCTCGTCGCTCTCGGTCGGAAATCCGGCGATCAGGTCGGCGCCAAACACCACATCGGGCCGCAAGCGTCGCGCCTCGGCGCAAAACCTTATCGCATCCTCGCGCAGATGCCGCCGCTTCATCCGCTTTAACACCATGTCATCGCCAGCCTGCATCGACAGGTGCAGATGCGGCATCAGACGGCCTTCTTCCGCCAGCGCAATAAACAGGTCTTCGTCAACCTCGACCTGGTCGATTGATGAGAGCCGCAAACGCCGCAACTCCGGCACCAGCTTCAATATCCGCCTGACCAGATTTCCAAGCGTCGGCTGACCGGGCAGATCGCGTCCATAAGACGTGATGTCGACGCCGGTCAGCACAACCTCGCTATAGCCGTTCTCAACGAGCTGGCGGATTTCAGCAACAATCTCGCCTGCAGCAACCGACCGCGACGGCCCCCGCCCAAAAGGAATGATGCAAAACGTGCAGCGGTGATCGCAGCCGTTCTGCACTTGCACGTAAGCCCGCGCTCGAGACCCGAAACCCTCGATCATGTGGGAGGCTGTCTCGGTCACGCTCATGATATCGTTGACCCGGACTCGCTCCGCACCCGCTGTTGAAAGCGACAGAAACGTCTCCGCCTTCATCTTTTCGTCGTTGCCGATGACATGGTCGACCTCGGCAGCTTGGGAAAATCGTTCCGGCTCGATCTGCGCTGCACACCCCGTAACGATAATCTTGGCGTCCGGCCGTTCGCGGCGCACCCGCCGGATCGTCTGCATCGCTTGGCGCACAGCTTCTCCCGTCACCGCACACGTATTGACGATAACCGCATCTTCCAGCCCGGCCGCATCCGCATGCGCGCGCATGACTTCCGACTCGTAACTGTTCAATCGGCAGCCAAGCGTAATGATCGACGCAGGAGCCTTCAGAACCGGCTTGTCGACGACATCACTCACGCCAACAGCCCCTCTCGCTCGAAGGCTGCAGGACCCGTCATCAGTATGCGCCCCGCCTCGGTCCACTCGATTTCAAGCTCACCGCCTGGCAACGCCACCTTGACCTTGCGATCCACCAGCTTCTTTCGCGCCCCGCAAACAGCCGCCGCACATGCCGCCGAACCGCACGCCCTGGTCAGACCGACACCGCGTTCCCAGGTTCGCAAAATGATGCGGTCCCGCCCCACCACCTGGGCCAGCGAAATGTTCGCCCGTTCGGGAAAGATCGGATGGTTCTCCAGCAGCGGCCCAAACCGCCCCAGGTCATGTACGTTGACATCCTCAACCCAGAAAACCGCATGCGGATTACCCACATTGACCGCCGAGGGAGAATGCAAAATCGGATCGTCGATCGGCCCGATTTGCAGTTCGATCCCGCGTGTATCGCGGAATTCTTCCGCCAGCGGGATCGCCTGCCAGTCAAAATTGGGTTCGCCCATGTCAACCGTTATTCTGTCGGCCCCACCGACACGGGCAGCCAGAAGCCCTGCGCCCGTCTCAAAGGTCATTTCTTTGGCGCCCGTCGAACTCGCGAGGCTCAACGCCACACAACGTGTTCCGTTGCCACACGCCGCAACCTCCGATCCATCTGCATTGTAGATTCGCATGAAGGCCGTCGTGCCAGGTGTTCTCGCGTCATGCAGCACCATCATCTGGTCGAAGTGCGTCTCAGGATAGCTGGCAATTGCCTCCACCTCCCCGGCAGCGAACACTTTGGACGTACCCCGCAGGTCAACGACCAGGATCTCGTTGCCAAGTCCGTTCATTTTCTGGAATTTGATGGGCTTTGAAGTACTCATAACGTCGATATATGGAGGACGTGCTCAAGCTTGGCAACGTTCCCGATCAGCGCAGGCGATACGCCCATCGACCAATCAGACGATCAGCCAACCCACGCGAGATCAAAATGACGCCAACCATGCCAACGCCGTCCCCCTGGGTCACCAGATTTCTCTCCGGCATGCGCCCCGGCGCAACCGCCCTCGACGTCGCCTGCGGAACAGGCCGTCACATCAAAGTCGCCCTCGACCGCGGCCTGCGCGTCACGGCAATCGACCGCGACATATCAAAAGCCACAGCATTTGCCGGCCAGACCGGCGTCGAACTGATTGAAGCCGACCTGGAGACCGGCCAGGCCTTCCCGGTCCCAACAGCCAGTTTCGATTGCGTCATCGTCACCAACTATCTTTGGCGCCCGATCCTTCCTGACATCATCGCCGCCACCAAATCCGACGGCCTCCTGATTTATGAGACATTCGCCGCCGGCAACGAGCGCTTCGGTCGCCCCTCAAACCCGGATTTCCTGTTGCGCCCGGGAGAGTTGATCGAAGCGGTTCGCGGCCACATGACGCCGGTCTGCTACGAACACCTGCAATTGTCCGACCCCGGGCGCATCGTCCAGCGCATCTGCGCTTGCGGCCCCGATCACGAATGGTTGAGCACGCCGCCACTGCTCTGACATACCGCACAGCCCGTATAGAATTCTGAGATCATCACTCGTTTACAACGCCTAGGACATTGAGCCCCATATGCCATCTTTCTCTCCCTCACCTTCGCCGCTTGGCAAGTTCGCCTGGGCAGTGGCAGTCACGGTTGCCGCAGCCGCATCGGTTGCCCCGACAGCCGCCTACGCCGGGATTACCGACGCACCCAGGGCGGCCAAAACCTCCCTGAGCGTCGAAACCATCGCCTCCGGCCTGGTCAATCCGTGGGGCCTGCAATTCCTCCCCGATGGCCGCATGCTGGTCACCGAAAAACCTGGCCGCATCCGCATCATCTCCACAGATGGAAAGAAATCGGCCCCCGTTTCGGGCCTCCCCAAAGTTTATGCACGAGGCCAGGGCGGCCTCCTTGACGTTCGCCTGGCGACAGACTTCGCATCCAGCGGAACGATATTTTTCTCCTATTCCGAACCCCGCCGGGGCGGAAAAGCAGGCACGACGGTCGCCCGCGCCAAGCTCGTCCTTGATGGCAGTTCCGGCGGCGGCCGGCTTGAAAACGTCACGGTCATCTACCGCCAGACGCCTGCAATCCGCTCCAGCCATCACTTCGGCTCGCGTATCGTCATCGACAATGAGGGAATGTTGTTCGTCACCACAGGCGACCGCGGCAGCCAATCAAAAAAAGCTCAGGACCCATCCGTTCCCATCGGCAAGGTCTTGCGGATTACGCCTGACGGAAAACCAGCTCCCGGAAATCCCACCAAGCCCGGATGGGCCCCGGAAGTCTGGTCGATTGGTCACCGGAACTTGCAGGGCGCTGTCCTCGATCCGGCGACTGGCGCGCTTTGGACCGTCGAACATGGCGCCCGCGGCGGCGATGAGCTCAATCAACCCCAGGCTGGCAAGAACTATGGCTGGCCGGTCATTAGTTATGGCCGTCATTATTCAGGCGGGAAAATCGGCGTCGGTAGAAAAAAGGCCGGCCTCGAACAGCCGGTCTACTACTGGGATCCCTCGATCGCCACGTCCGGCCTGGAGCTTTACACCGGCGACCTATTTGCAGGCTGGAAAGGCAATCTGCTCGTCGGCGGCCTGGCCGGAGCCCGTCTTGCGCGCCTCATTCTGGAAAACGGCAAGGTTGTTGCGGAGGAAAAGCTATTGACCGATCGCGGTGACCGCATCCGCGATGTCCGCCAAGGCCCTGACGGCGCTATTTATGTCCTCACCGACGACCGCACGGGCGACCTGCTGCGCCTAACCCCCAAATAATCTCGCGCCGAACTAACCCCGAACTAACAAAGGGGCCGATGTCGCCATCCGCCCCCTTTCAAATCTCGGCCTGCTAGACCGTGTTCATCTTTGATGGACCCGGTCAGGGCTGCGGTCGATGCGGAGCATGGCTTCGCCATGATAGCCCCGGCGCCGCCCAACACCAGATTGCTGAGTATTGGCGAGAAAGCGCCGCACCAGAGTAGGGCCCAACATGACTTTAGGTCGTCAACACAAGCTTGCGCCATGCCTATCCGCTTTGGTCCGGACAGCAATTCTCGCCACTAAGCAGTGACTGCTGCCGCGAAGCGCCACCCAAATCACCTCTCCCACCACCGTCATCCCGTCATGCCGGAGGCGCGCACCGAAAACCGGACGGGATCCATGCAAGCCTCAGGGAACTGCCGACAGTCCTCCTAGTGAGGTGGATCAGAAGTTCGTTATTTAACTAGACGCAACCTGGGAAACGAGCTTCTGATCCGTAAACCTCACTAGACTCAACAGTTATGCTAGTGTGATTCAGAGCCCGAGACTTCGCTCCGAGGCTGCCGCATATGATCGGCGAATTCCTGACTCATCACACCAGACGCC
>JAHZKP010000098.1 GCA_022600345.1 Alphaproteobacteria bacterium
AGAGCCTTACCGTCCCAGGCTGGCTGCGCGGCGGCGAACTTCTGATTTGGAAACGTAACCGGCTTTGACCAGTGCCTTGACGCAGGTGCGGGACAACTTGGAGCCGTTGCGGCGCATGCAGCGCTTGACGCCTGAAGAACCAGGAGCGTGCGAGGAGCAATACGAGAGGTAGTCGCCCATGCAGGCGTACTTGACGGAAGAGGAAACGGCGGAAGCCTGAGTTGCCGAAGCGGCGAGAACTGCGAAAGTGAGGGCGGTTGCGATTGCTTTGGTGTTGAAGCCGGTCATTTGTCTTCTCCCTGGTGTCTTGGTTCTGGCTGGCGGTTTGTCTCTCGCCGTCTGTTGAAACCAATATGCCGCTACGCGGCATCGCCCGCTGTTCCAAGCGGGACAGGGATCTGAGATTTTGATGTTTCCTTTCGAAAATCCGCCTGAACCCAGGCTTCACGGGCCTTAACGGCGGAAACTTTTTTGCCGCAACATCTCTTTTACCAGCCCCGGCACCGATTCGCGGCCACCAGTTCCACACCGGTTTACCGAGTGTTGAGCCAAGAAAGAACCCTCCAACACCGGTTTGCATCTGACACAAGCCTGCGCAGTGTCAAGGGACCGAGTGTTGAGCCAAAACAAATGACGCATCAACTCGTCGGCACATCGAGCTTGCGCGTCAGGTTCTCGAACTCCTTGCGCAGTTCCTCGTTCTTGAAGATCTGGTCGAAGGTCGGCGCCTCCAGTTTCTGGATGGCTTCAAACGATGCCGCCGAATCCCTCATTAAAGTACGCAGTTGGAAACTGGCTTCTACGGTTTCAAAGGTATTGTCAGCAATCCTCAAGTCGTGCGTTGCCCTCGACCGCGCACGGGCGAGTTGCTCGCGCTGCTGCTGCAGGTAGCGCCGGTAGCCACGGGCGGCTTCCTCGGCAATTTTCTGGCTTTTGAGGTTTGCATTGAGCGCCCGGATCTGGTCGGGCCTGTTGCCGCCGTTCTTTAGCAGGCGCTTGGTCTTTTTGCGTGCAGTCTTGATGTCTTTCAGAATTGCATCAAGCTTTGGCACGTAGTTCTGGTCGATCTTGTCGATGGTCGCCTGCTGTGCCTGAACCAGCATCGCAAACAGTGCCGCATGCATGGCGAAATACTTGCGCGACGCCTTCATGTTTTCGCCGCTGGCAGAAAGCCGCTCGGCAAGTTGCGCATCGATCAGCTTGGCCGCATTGAAGGCTGCCACCAGCCGCACAAGATCGCCCGATAAGACGCTCTCTAGCAACATGTCGATCTGTCCGGTCTCAAGCTCAATGCCTGACTTGACCAGCGCATTGCTGATCTCGGCCTTGGCGGCCACAATCTCTGTCTTATTTTTCTCGATGCGCGCTTCGGCATCCTTGATGTTTGCGCCAAGGCTATCGACGGTGTCCGTCAGCATGCCCGGCAGCATGCCATCTTTGGGAGCGGTGAGCTGCTTTTCCTTCAGCAGCACGATCTGGTCTTCCAGCTCGCGGATATTGCGCCTTAAACCCTCGACCTTTTTCTGCACCTCGACCACAGGCGCATCGGTGACGATGCCAAGCGCACTGTCGAGCAGATCGCGGATCCGCGATTCGCGATCCTCGCGCGTTTCCGTCCATAAAGGTGTGACGATGAATTCGTCCCGGCCAGGCAGCTTGCGCGCATCGGAACGCTGCTGGGCGGTGTCCTGCAGGATAGCATCAATGGCCGCCATCAGATCGCGGGCCTGCTGGTAGTCCTTGTCTCCAGCGCGTGGATCAGCGGCGGGCGACTTTGCCTTTTCCTCGGCAACAGCAGGTGATCCAGCCGCCCCGGCAAGGAGGTCCGCAATGGTATCGCGATATGAGGTCTGCGCGTGAACTGGCGCGCTCAGCAGCACCACTGCCGCAAGCGATCCCGCAATAGGAATGAAAGACCCACGAACAATCGACGACATTAAAAACCCTCCAACCGGCAGGAGTATGCGCATACGAACGTGGCATTCAAATGGTTATTGCCATGCTGATGAGCAAATCTTTATCGGTCGGTCGCTGCCTAACTACCAGAAAAGGTTGCAGTTTATTATGTCGCGTTGGCCCGCGACCAAGCTTGTTTGATGATTTTCGCAAACGCCTCGTCGACCTGGCGCGCATCGCTGAGCGAAATCATAAGCGTTAACCCTGGCGGCAGCGCGCTGCTGGCAGCGGGCAACTTGGCCCGCTCGCAGCGGGCTTCGAAGGCGCCGGGCGGCCCCGCGAACGCAAGCTTCAGATCCTTGCCCGTTATGACCAGAACCGCGAATGGCAGTGGCGCGGCAAACACAATGGACTTCTTCGACGCCGATATGTCTGTTTCTGGCACGACCTCTATGATCTTCTTTATAACGAAGCCCGCAAGCGGCGCGAAAGCTTTCGCTGAGGCGACCACCGCGCGCACATCCGTTGAGATGCTTCCCGGCGCGCGCGCACTGACGGTGTTGGCCGGTGCTGGAGCTTTCGGCGAAGAAGTTGCGGGCGGTGCCGAATGCACGAGCCGCAAACCTGCGGGCGGCGCCGTCGGGGTACTTGGCGATTTTGATGCAACCGGCCTTTCAACAGGCGGTGCCGGCCGGGCGAGTTTTTCAGGCCGCACATCGTTTGAGGCAGGCTTGTCGGAAGCGTCGGATTTCCCGTCTGCCGTTTCAGCGTCCGCTTCGTTATAAATCGGAGTCCCGCCGTTATGGTGGATACGTTCCAGCCATGAGGCCCAGGCGAATAGAAAACCCTGTTGGCGTAGCCAGTCGATGATATCGTTCCGGTGCGCCAGGTTTTGAGCGTTGATTGCGAGCATCCACTCACCCAGGTCGCGGCCCGTGTCAGCCTTGAGACCATTGAGGAATTCCCGCTCCATTTCGGCGTAATCGCGGCTCATGGGTATCAGCGGTCCTCTGTCAGATCCAGCGCCGGGTCTGGCTCTTATAGGCCCGGTATTCATCGCCGAACTTGGCTTCCAGATGTCGTTCTTCGGGCAATATGGCAAGCCATGTGACGAGCCCGATAAAAACCGGCATCAGAAGCACAAACCAAACGTTCTTGGTGACCTCGGCAACGCAAAGGAAGATCAGAACGTCGGCAATGTAGATCGGATTGCGGTACCGCGCGAACGGCCCATCCTTCACCAGCCGGCTTGCCCCCTTGTGCGGCATTACCGTGGTGTCGTGGCGGCTGAGCGTATATCCGGCCCACAAGAACAGTGCGACGCCCAGCACTCCGAACGCAACGCCAACCACCTGGGCCGGCCAGTCGTTGAGCCCCGGCCATGGCAGTGGCACCCAGATGCCCAGAAGAACAGCCGCAACAACCGTCCCGATAATCAGGATCGGTGGCCACGGCACATTGCTCGGCCTTTCGGTGTAAGTATTGCTATCTTCGCTCATCTCGGTTGGCTGGCCTCCAGTTTCCCGAATCTCTATAGCGAATCGGGGCGGTAAAGTCCCGCAGGATAACTGCAAACGTCCAGCCGCCACATCGCCGCCCTTGAACCGGTGCTATGCGAACGGCATTGCTCCTCTCGGCGAATAAGAGGTTACTCCCCCGCAATGTTCTACGTCGCCTCCAAGGTCTTCTGGCTGTTCGCCCAACCCTCCTCGCTGTGTGCAATGGCGCTTGTCGCAGGTTTCCTGGTTCTGGCGTTGACAAGACTCCGACGGTTGGGGTTCTCCCTGGCATTCGGCGGGCTCACACTGTTGCTGGCGGGTGGCTTCCTGCCCATCGGCAACTACCTGGTTTTGCCGCTCGAACAACGCTTTGCCAATGAGCAGTTGCCCACCGCAGCACAACCGGTTGCCGGCATCATCATTCTGGGCGGTTTCGAAGACGGCTGGGTCAGCGCCGGGCGCGAAGGCCTCGCCATTAACGAGGCAGCCGAGCGCTTGACCGAAGGTGTCCGGCTTGCCCGCCGCTGGCCGCAGGCCAAGGTGGTATTCACCGGCGGCGTCGGTGGCTTGATCGTGAGAGGCACCGATGCAGCCGGGCCAGTCGGGAAGTACCTGGAGGATGTCGGCATTGCACGCGATAGGATCAAACTGGAGCCCCGCGCCCGCAACACCCAGGAGAATGCAACCTTCGCCAAGGACCTGTTGAAGCCGAGGTCCGGCCAGCGCTGGTTGCTGGTCACCTCCGCCTATCACATGCCGCGCTCAATCGGCGTCTTTCGAGCCGCAGGGTTTGGGGTCATCGCAGCCCCCGTCGATTACCGAACCCGCGATTCCCGCGACCTGGTGCGCATGTTTTCATCGATTCCAGCCGGGCTGGAGCGCTTTGACCTGGGCGTGCGTGAATGGATCGGGCTCATCGGATATCGGCTGACGGGGCGCACCAAAACGCTGTTTCCCGGCCCTAAATAGCCCCATGGAAGCAGCCCGCAATCTACCTGGCCTTCGGCGTCACGCTCATATCGGTTTGCGCCAGTTCGGCCTCAAGGTCGTAGGTCTTGCACCCCATCGCCTTCAGCTTCGCGTTCGAAGCCTTCAGGTCCGCCAGATCGCGGGCCGTGCGGCTGTTAAGGTCCATCGGCTTTGCAGCAGACCCGAACGACGACCCGATTGATTGCATTTGCCGGGCAATGGATGTCGTCTCCGAGCGCTGGTTCTCACTGCGCAGGCTGAGGATCATCACCTGCATGCGCCCTGCGATGCGCCCACAAGTCGGCTCGCCCGCGCCATTGAGCTGCGAGGCGTTATCGAGTTTTGGCGCCGGGGTTCCTGCACAGCCGCCAAGCCCTGCGATCAGCGCAAATGTAAGGGCAATCAAACGCAGCAGCCTTAATCCTTCCGTGAAAAGTGCAAATCTCACTACACATGCCAAGAAGCCGCAAATCCAGGCCCTTGTGAGGCGTGGTCTTCGCAAGCACCGCAGCACCGCAGGACACGTCGCCTCAACCAACCCTGACGCCACCGTGAACAACATGGCACCAACCGCTCACGGGCAATTCGTTTGGATGTGATTGCCGATTCCGTCAATCTGCCTTCACCGGCAAAGCCACAACATATGGCCTGGACACGTCGAATCGACTTTGGGGAGATGATCATGAGCAACACAAACGAAAATGCTAGCAACGCCTCTGCACCCGTTAAAATCACGGTTTATCGCTGGGCGGGACAATGGGGACCGTTCAAGGTCAAGATCCCCTGCGGCGAATGCGCTCTCACCACCGATGTGCTCAAGGACACATTTGAGAACGAACTGGCCGGCGTCCCAGTTGAACTCGATGTACGTGAATGGCTGACCGAATGGTATCGCCCCATCACCAAGGGCGGCTGGCACGCGCCGATCGTCATGGTCGATGGCAAAGTCGTCAGCCAGGGCGAGGCCCTTAACCGGGGCGTTCTGACCCAGGCGGTCACCGATGTCCACGCCAAACGAGCCCCGCTGTCAGGCAATCACCTATTCGGCAAGGACAACTGTCCGCATTGTCGGCGCGCCAAGGCCTACCTGGATGAAGCGGGCATCGAGTACGTCTATCATGACGTTGTCGCAAAACCTCGGGCGCTCTATGAAATGCTGGCGCGCGTCAAACCCATCGTCGGCCCCAAGACGCCGATTACCGTGCCCCAGATCTGGATTGACGGGGACTATGTCGGCGGCGCTGACCAGCTCGGCCAAAAGCTTGGTGTTCTGGGTTCTGCTAAAGCGGATTTGGATACAGAGCAGCCCGCACCTACAATGACAGCTCAGTTAGCCTGATATTCCCACGGCGAACTGAGTTCTTCAACGGCCTGCTATAGCCATTCAGGCTTTGGCGAAATCACCCGTGCGCCCGCCCGAGCGTCACAAGGTACGATTGTTTTGGGCGGTCGGGCGGGGGCGCGGGCTGGCGGTGCGATTCCGCCTAAGGCGGAAATGATCAAGATCGTGCCTTGCAATTGAAGCGGGCGTCGGTGTTCAATCGACGCCCGGTATCAACAATTCTGCGCGGCCAATCCACCAGTGACCATCCACCTCGTCAAACTCTGCGTCGGCGCCCAGTCAATCGACGACCTCGCAAGCTGGCAGGCAGGCCGCCTTGCCGGGCAGTCCGGTGGCGACGGCGGTCATAAGCGCCTCTTTCACACCACCCACCAAACACCCAAGCGCACCCAGGACCTGCTTGACGGCGGTTCGATTTATTGGGTCATCAAGGGCGTCATTCAGGTGCGCCAGCGTCTCGTCGGCTTCGATGAGGGGGCGAAGAATGACGGCAAGCGTTGCTGCCTTTTGTTGCTGGACCCAAAACTGGTGCCCGTTCGGCCGACGCCACGGCGGGCCTTCCAGGGGTGGCGCTATCTTGACGACGATGACGCACCCGACGATCTCACCGGTCCCTCCGGTTCGCAGGTTACCCAAATGCCACCCCGGATGCGCCGCGAACTCGCAGAACTGGGTTTGATATGAGCAGCGCTTCACGGTTTCTCACGCCACACGCACAAAGTCTGCCGCCCACGGTTCCCTTTGTCGGCCCGGAAAACCTCGAGCGTGCCCAGGGCCACAGGTTCAAGGCCCGCCTTGGGGCCAACGAAAGCGGCTTCGGCCCCTCTCCGGCAGCCATAGCCGCAATGCAACAGGCCGCCTCGGAAAACTGGATGTATGCCGACCCGGAAAGCTACGTGTTGCGGGAGGCAATCGCAGCTTTTCACGGTGTGGGGATAGATAACGTCGTGATTGGCGAAGGCATCGACGGCCTGCTCGGCGTCACTACGGCGTTGACCGTGTCGCCTGGAGACGTCGTCGTCACGTCGGATGGCGCTTATCCGACCTTCAACTTCCACGTCGCAGCCCATGCCGGTCGCCTCGTCAAGGTTCCCTACCGCGATGACAAAGAGGACCTCGGCCGCCTGATCGATACCGCCAGGCGCGAAAAAGCCAAGATCCTTTACGTTGCCAACCCGGATAATCCGATGGGGTCCTGGTGGGGTGCCGATGCGATTTCCGAGGTCATTGCAGCGCTACCAGCCGAAACCCTGTTTCTGCTCGATGAAGCCTATGGCGATACCGCCCCGGCCGGAACACTGCCGCCGCTTGATGTCGAAAATCCCCAGGTGCTTCGCTACCGGACCTTCTCCAAAGCCTACGGATTGGCGGGCGCACGCATCGGCTACTGTATCGGCAACGCCGCGCTGATCTCGGCATTCGAGAAGATGCGCAACCACTACGGCATCAACCGCATCGGCCAGATTGCAGCACTTGCCGCCCTGAATGATCAGGCCTACTTGGCAGAGGCTGTCGGGCGCATCGCTGCCGCCCGCGACCGCATCTCTGCTATCGCCAGTGAAAATGGCCTTGTCGCCCTTTCCTCCGCCACCAACTTCGTCGCAATCGATTGCGGCCGCGATGTCGAATTCGCCCGAAGCCTTCTGAAAGAAGTGTTGGCCCGCGACGTTTTCATTCGGATGCCAGGCGTTGCGCCTCTCAATCGCTGTATTCGGGTGTCGACCGGTGTTGACGAACATCTCGATTTGTTCGCCGAGGCTTTGGCTGGAGCGCTGAAAACCGTGGGATGATCGCCCGCCCGAAGTCCCCGGTTTTGATTTGGCGCCGACATTTGGTTTTTGTGGCGCCGCCGATTGCCTTTCGCGCCTTCCCAATCGATGGGCACATTCATTCATGCCCGCAAATATTCATGGACACACTTATCGAGTGGCGTACTTATCGAGTGGTGCACTTATTTAAGGGCGGGCTCAAATTCTTGCGGGGCCTGCGATTTGATCAGAAAAACCAAGAGCCCGTGGGGACCTTCCGATCCCCCGGGCTCCATCGTCGTGATCTAACTTCGGCGTTACGATTTACTGCAAGTTTCCTAGCATCGTCGGCCAACGTTTTTGAATTCGCCCTATCTCTAATAGGTGCCGAACAAATTGGCACATCACACTGTCGTTTTCTTGCCTCTAATACGCCGGTCCTGATCACATCAGGTCCATGACAGGCATGCAAATTCTCGACTTATCCCGGAGCAGCAAGTATGGCAGATTTACTGCTGCTACGTGCTGATCATATATCCGCTATTACAGCATACGGGGCCGCCTGCGAACTGGCATTAGCCTGTTGCAATATTCAGCGATGTTTAATTGATCGGACAATCAACATATTGAGCGATACTCAATTGTTTTCAGTCCTCAAAACCGACCAGGTGGAGTCATTTTCTTAAACCTCCTAATTCGATTGTTAATTCATGGTGACTCCAAGGCCATTCCATGTCAATGCAAATTCGTTTTTGCACTGCAAACAAGAAAGCCTTAATAATCGATTGTATGAGGATCGCGAGATGACGCTCTGAACGCCGAAATTCCCCGTCCGTCAGGAAGAAAACGAAGTGGCCGGCAAAGGTTGGGTGGTTTGGTTGAGACCCTGCGCCAACTCGGTTGGGCAGGCGTTGTGAACTGGGTTTACGAAAGCTTGACCAAACCCGCGGTATTCTACGCTTTCAGCGCCGGGTGGGCGCGCGTGTGAGTACGTAGCGAGTTGGCAACGATGTCCCGTTTGGTAAGTGATTTTCTGATCCTGATCGGCATTATCTTAGGCGTCCGGATGGTTGCCGAGGGCCAAGTCGACCTGTCTGGCGCTTGGCATGCCGTGTCGGTCGTGCCGATCCCCTCATTGCCCTTCGAGATCGAAATGCCCTCGCTCGCACTGGGGGCCGCTGGCGGTGTCGTGCTCGGGTTTCTGGCCAATGTCCGTTGGAGGCAGGTACCCGCGCGAACCATGGCCTGGCTGTCCAACAACAGCCCCCGATTCAGCTATGTCGGCCTGTCTTTGGGTTTCGCGATCGTGCTGCTGTACTACTAGCTCCAACAACGGCTTGCCGAATGTTGGGCTGACAGAACTTGCGTCATGGCGCGGATGCGCAAGGCGAAGCCGAAGCGTGGGCATCTGAAGCTCCCATGAAAAAAGAGCCCGGGTGTTTCCACCCAGGCCCTCTGTGCTCTTCTGGTTCGGCTGCCTTCCGGCTTAGACCGAATAATACAGGTCGAATTCAACTGGATGCGGCGTCATTTCGTACCGCATGTTTTCTTCCATCTTGAGTTCGATATAGGCGTCGATGGTGTCGTCGGTGAACACGCCCCCTGCTTTGAGGAACTCGCGGTCCTTATCGAGCGCCTCAAGAGCTTCACGCAAGGAACCGGCCACCGTTGGGATCTCTGCGAGTTCTGCCGGCGGCAGGTCGTAGAGGTTCTTGTCCATCGGGTCGCCTGGGTGGATCTTGTTGTTGATGCCGTCAAGACCCGCCATCAGCATGGAAGCAAACGCCAGATAGGGGTTGGCGGTTGGATCGGGGAAGCGAACTTCGATGCGCTTCGCCTTCGGGCTGGTGGTGTAGGGAATACGGCAGGAAGCAGACCGGTTGCGCGCCGAATATGCGAGCAGCACAGGGGCCTCATAGCCGGGCACCAAACGCTTGTAGGAGTTGGTGGAAGCGTTGGCGAAGGCGTTGATGGCCTTGGCATGCTTGAGGATGCCGCCGATATAGAACAGGCAGGTTTCCGACAGATCGGCGTACTTGTCGCCGGCAAACATCGGGTTGCCGTCTTTCCAGATCGACTGGTGGACGTGCATGCCCGAGCCGTTATCGCCGAATACGGGTTTCGGCATGAACGTTGCTGTCTTGCCGTAGGCCTGGGCGACGTTGTGGATCGAGTATTTGTAGATCTGCAGGTGATCGGCAATCGTTGTGATTGGTGCGAATTTGATCCCCAGCTCATGCTGCGCGGAGGCAACTTCATGGTGGTGCTTTTCAACCGCAACACCCATCTCGCCCATGACCGCCAGCATTTCGGAACGAATGTCCTGTGCACTGTCGATCGGCGGAACCGGGAAATAGCCGCCCTTGGTGCGCGGACGGTGACCCAGGTTGCCCATTTCGTATTCGGTGCCCGAATTCGATGGCAGTTCGGTCGAATCAACGCGGAAGCCCGTATTATAGGGGTCAGCGGAGAAGCGAACGTCGTCGAACATGAAGAATTCGGCTTCCGGTCCGAAGTAGACGGCATCGCCCACACCGGTGGACTTCATGTAGGCTTCTGCCTTCTTGACGATCGAACGCGGGTCGCGCTCATAGCCCTGTCCGGTCGAGGGTTCCTGGATGTCGCAGAACACCGCAAGCGTCGTCTGCGCAAAGAACGGATCGATGTGCGCGGAGTCCATATCCGCCATCAAAAGCATGTCGGAGGCTTCGATGCCCTTCCAGCCGGCGATCGATGAACCGTCGAAGGCGTAGCCTTCAGCAAACAGCTCTTCGTCAACGCACGACACGTCAGCGGTGACGTGCTGCATTTTTCCACGCGTGTCGGTAAACCGGAAATCTACGAACTTGACGTCTTTGTCCTTGATGAGCTGGACAACATCGCTTGCGGTTTTCATGTAATCTCCCCGTATTGCGAGCGAGTTAAAAGGTGTGCGGAGGTTCCCCGCGTCAGGTGGGCTTTTAAAGTCTGATTGCCGCCATGGCTTTGGTAGGCAAGTTCTAAATGGCTTCGGTGCCGGTTTCCCCGGTCCTGATGCGGATTGCATCCTCGACATTGGAGATGAAGATCTTGCCGTCTCCGATCCGTCCGGTTTTGGCAGCTTTTTGGATGGCTTCAACCGCCTTGTCCAACAATTCGTCGCCGAGTACCACTTCGACCTTCACTTTTGGAAGGAAGTCCACGACATATTCTGCACCGCGATAAAGCTCGGTGTGGCCCTTCTGGCGTCCGAAACCCTTGGCCTCGACAACCGTGATGCCCTGCAGGCCGATTTCCTGCAAAGCCTCCTTCACTTCGTCGAGTTTGAAGGGTTTGATGATGGCTTCAATTTTTTTCATGTTTCCCTTGGAACCTCCATTGGCCGGCTAGCCGCAATCAAGCGACCGAACCGGCTGACGCGTGTTGGTTAGCACGCCCTGTGCCAATTGGTGAACGAGAAATAAATATGTGATTTCGGAGCGGGTTAGCTCCACAATCAGCGGCAAGGGGCAGGCGGACGACAAGAATTCTGCGACAAAAATAGGCGCGATGCACAAAACTTAGTCAATGCGCAAAAGGGCCGGGGTGTTAGAATCGTCCTCCCCGCGTCTCCCGGAGCCAAGAGATGAAAGAACGACCGCTCGAAATCCTCACAAACGAGCAAATGGCCGAGGCTGATCGGCTCGCCGTCGAGATGGGCGTCCCCAGCCTCACCCTGATGGAAAACGCCGGCCGCGCCGTCGCCGACGAAGCCGAGAAGTTGGTGGATCAAGCCCGGATGCAGGGTGGGCATCTGAAGGGCAATCAAAATGCCCGGATCGTCATCCTGTGCGGCCCTGGCAACAACGGCGGCGATGGATTCGTAGCAGCCCGCCTCCTAAAAGAACGCGGCTACGACGTTGCGGTCTATCTCCACGGTTCGGTCGAGAAACTGAAGGGTGATGCCGCTACAAACGCCAAGCGCTGGCTTGAGATGGGGGCGGTGGAGGCTGCAAGCACGTCAATCCTCGATGGTGCCGGTTTGCTGATAGATGCCTTGTTCGGCACGGGGTTGCGCCGTCCCATCCACGCCAACTTTGAATTGATTGAATTGATGGCGCAGCCCTGCGCCATTGGTTGCCCGGTATTGTCTGTCGATATCCCGTCCGGCGTATCGGAAGCCTTCAGGATCGAGGCAAGTTTCCAAGCCGATGTAACGGTGACGTTTTTTCGCAAGAAGCTAAGTCACCTCCTTTATCCGGGCCGTGCGTTGTGTGGTGAGGTGGTTCTGGCGGACATCGGCATTCCATCAGCCGTCCTGACAAAGATCGATCCAGGATTTCACGAAAACGATTTCCCGCTCTGGCTGTCGGGATTCCCAATCCCTGGACGTCAGTCGCACAAGTATGAGCGCGGTCATGCAGTGGTTGTCTCTGGAGGGGGCGAGAAATCGGGCGCCGCTCGCCTGGGAGCGCGAGCAGCACTTCGTGTTGGCGCAGGGCTTGTGACTGTCGCAAGTCCTACCGATGCTGTGGCGGCCAATTCTTCTCAGTTGACTGCGATCACGATCAGGCCATTCGAGCAATCTTCTCAGTTCGCCTTTTTGCTTGAGGACAAGCGAATCAATGCGGTTCTGGTCGGTCCAGGCTGCGGAGTAGGCCAGCAGACCCGTGACCTGGTTATGGTTGCACTGGCCTCTGGCGCTGCAGTTGTACTCGATGCTGATGCAATCACATCATTTGAAGCCGACTACCATCCGCTCCGGGACGCTATTCAGGCCAAGCCTCGAAGGCCGGTCGTTCTGACCCCGCACCGCGGCGAGTTGTTGCGGCTATTGCCGAAGTTGGGTGAGCGGAAATGGTACAGCAATCTTGGCTATGCCCGGACGGCAGGAACATTTTTGGACGCTGTTGTGGTCGCAAAGGGACCCGACACTGTGGTGGCAATGCCCGACAACGGACCGGTCGCCGCCATCAACACCAATGCACCGCCCTGGCTGGCAACAGCCGGCTCGGGCGACGTCCTCGCTGGTCTCATCACCGGCCTCCTGGCCCAAGGCATGCCTGCCTTCGAAGCCGCCTGCGCCGCCGTCTGGATCCACGGCGATGCTGCCGCCCGCTTCGGTCCCGGCCTTATAGCCGAAGACCTGCCCGAAATGGTCCCCGAAGTCCTGCGTGATCTATACGCCCGTAAACAGGCCCACGATGACAAAGAGCGCGCCGCTCACCGTCACAGCAAATGCAACTGAATCCCCTCTCCCTGTTTTTCACGGGGAGAGGGCTAGGGTGAGGGGCAGCTCATGTTCAACGTGGGTGAGAGGCGTCCCAAGTCCTTGGTCGCGGCGCTTTGATCCCCTCCACCACTTCCTGCAGCGCCCATGCAACACAAATCAGGCCAAATGCTGCTATAACACCACCAGAGATATGCGCACCGGTGCAACAAGGCCCGGCGAGATTGAATTACCAAGAGGTCGCCATGAGGACGCTAGTGTACTGGATCAAACGCTTGATTCCCGGGTGGAACTCGTCAAGCGTTTGTGAATCCAGTGCACAGACAGGTGCTCGGCTGTTGTTCCGGGGGAACGCTTGGAAAGCAAGCGTTGCAGTCGGAGCACCAGCGCGTCTTGCAGCCGTGCTTGCCTTGCTGGCAGCACTCAACACCCCGACAGCCCCGCCAGCCATCGCTGCACGCGGTGAGGCAACATCATTGCACGTCCGCAATGGCGCATTGGCGCTGCAACGCGGAAAATCGCCTGAAGCCGTCCAGCATTACACCACCGCCCTCGATGACCGCTCGCTGCCCGACGATCGCCGCGCCACCATCCTGAATGACCGCGGCGTCGCCTACGTCCGGCTGGGCAAAACTCGCGAAGCCATCGACGACTTCAATAAAGCCGTCGAGCTGTTCCCCGAATACGCCGCAACCTACAACAATCGCGGCAATCTTTTGCTGGCGCTGGGCCTCATCGACGAAGCCACCAAGGATTTCGACCGCGCCATTGCGCTGGCTCCGGGATATGCGGCTGCCTACAACAACCGCGCCGGCGCTCTGATGCAGAAGGGCAGCCCCGAGCGGGCAATCCGCGACTTTACCCAAGCCGTCACGCTGCTGCCCGCCGCCGCCGCCCCGCTGGCCGGCCGCGGTCGGGCTCACCTGGAATTGGGCCGTCCCCATGCCGCCATCCGCGATTTCTCTCGTGCTGTCGGCTCAGATGCCCGCTTCGCATCGGGTTACCGCAGTCGTGCGGAGGCAAAGCTTCGTGTCGGTCACTACAACGAGGCCATTGAGGATCTGTCGCGTGCCATTGCCTTCGATATTTCGAATGTCGAGGCTTATACAGTGCGCGGTCAGGCCTATTTGTCGACCGGCAACTTCGAAGCGGCAATAGGCGATTTCACCAAGGTCATTGAGCTGCGCCCCCAGGATGCGCGCGGCTATGAAGCCCGCGGCCTGGCCAATGCAATGGCCGGCATCCAGGAATCCGCCCTCGTTGATCTTAACCGTGCCATCGAGCTGAACCCCCGCTCGGCCCAGGCATTTGCCTATCGTGGCTATGCCTATACCCGCTCCGGCCAGCCCGAGATTGCCAAGAGCGATCTAAGAACGGCCGCCAAGATCGATGCCAATGATCCAGAAGTCCTGTGGGCCAAAGCGGCAACCGACGAGGTGCTGGGCGATGTCGATAGCGCCATTGCCGATTTGCAGAAGGCACTAAAGGCAAAGCCGAATTTCAAACGGGCCAAGGATGCCCTGGCCCGCTTGGGCGTCTCGGTCGTGGCCGGGGGCGACAAGGTCATGAAGGGGCTTGGCACCGGCGATTGGCAGGTGGTCGTCAATGGCCAGAATTACTTCGCAGTCAATGTTAAGCTCGCCCAGCTTCGTGTGCCTCTTGAAATGATGGGCGAAGGCAAGCCACGCCTTTTGTCGTGGGAGGAAAAGGAAAAGCCGTTTCGCAAAATCGGTGTCCTCACCTACCACAGTGGCGTTATCGAGGGTCCCAACGGCGCTGAAGAAATGGAACTGGCGGCGATCATCGATCAGCGCACCAATAGCGTGGTCGCCATCCAGCCGCATCGCCAGGGCAAGAAGGTCGCCGGCTGGACCTGGGGGCAGGATGGTACCGTAACGGTTGCCAGCGTCGATGGCGTTACCGATCAGTTCAAATTGCGCCAGGGCGCCTCGGTTGCTTCAGCGGTGGCCGGCCGGAAGTCACGTCGTCGCCGTCGCCGCTCTGGTGGTGGCACACCTGCCTGGGCGCCGTGGGCCGAAGACGGTGGGTTTGGCTTCAACGCAACCAGCAAGCCCCGTCGTCGCGCCCGCAAATCCAAACGCCGCTACCGCAAGAAAAAGAAAAAGTCGATCTTCCAACTGCTGTTCAATTGAGGTTCGCGCAGGCAGGTTTGGTTTTGCCATCCCCTGCCCGCGCTGACGCATGGCGCGCTTCCCCGGTGCCGGCAATTGTCTTCAACAATCCAACTGGTCAGCCAATGTCGGACGGCTACTGAACCGATCGGCGGCACAATACGTTGGGCTCAATAGGGACACTTGTGGGGCCGGCCTGATCTATCCGGCATAACCATAGGCGGCGCCTGCATCCGGCTCGACCAGTGTTTGCATCCCCCTCACGTGTCGTTTTTTCCTCCAGATGAGTCCCCGTGCCCATGAGCCCCCGCCCCATCGTTGTTTGGTTCCGCCAGGACCTGCGGCTTGCAGATAACATCGCACTGACCAAGGCCGTCGAGACGGGCCGCCCCATTGTGGCGCTCTATGTCTACGACGAGACCTCTCAGCAACAGTGGGCGCCTGGGGGTGCTTCGCGCTGGTGGCTCCACCACAGCTTGACTTCTCTGCACGGAGATCTTGCAAGCCTGGGCGCGCGGCTCATCCTGCGCCGTGGACCACAAGCCCAGACCGTCGCCGAATTCGTCAACGAGATCGACGCAGCCGGCGTCTATTTCTCCCGCCAGTACGAACCCTGGGCAGCCGGGGTGGAAGCCCAGGTCAACGAAGCCCTCACCGCCAACGATACGATAGACGTCAAGATCCGTCGCTTTTCAGGCAGCCTGCTCCGCGAACCAGAAGACCTGCGAACTAAGCAAGGTGGTCCCTATAAGGTCTACACGCCTTTTTGGCGGGCTTTGAACGAGCTTGGCCAACCCCGAAAACCGCTCCAAAGACCAAAACGACTGGTCCCACATACCAAGAAGATCAAAAGCGACAAGCTCACCGACTGGTCGCTTCTGCCAACCCGGCCCGATTGGGCGGGCGGCCTCAAGGAAATGTGGTCTCCTGGCGAAGCAGGCGCATTGGCCCGCCTCGACGAATTCCTCGACAGCGCTCTGCGCGATTATGCCGACCATAGAAATCGCCCCGACCTCGATGGAACCTCGCGGCTCTCCCCCCACCTTCACTTCGGCGAGATCAGTCCCGCAGCCGTCTGGCACACGACGCGATCCTGGGCGGCAGCGAACGGATACGAGGGAAAAGGCCTGGAAGTCTTTTTGAAGGAACTGGTCTGGCGCGAGTTCTCGATCCACCTCCTGCATCATTTCCCCCAATTGCCCACCAATCCATTGCGCCCCGAATTCGCCCGCTTTCCCTGGAGCGACGATGAGCAGGCGTTGCGCGCCTGGCAGCGCGGCCGCACCGGATATCCGATCGTTGATGCAGGCATGCGCCAGCTCTGGCACACCGGCTGGATGCACAACCGCGTGCGGATGATCGTCGCTTCGTTCCTGATCAAGGATCTGTTCATCCACTGGCGCGAGGGCGAAACCTGGTTCTGGGACACGCTCGTTGACGCGGATCTGGCCAGCAACGCGGCAAGCTGGCAGTGGGTGGCGGGCAGCGGGGCGGATGCCGCGCCCTACTTCCGTGTCTTCAATCCCGTGACCCAGGGACAGAAATTCGATGCCGGCGGCGATTACGTCCGCCAATGGGTTCCCGAAATCGCTGCCCTGCCCGATCGTTTCGTTCACGCGCCCTGGACTGCCCCACCGCTTGAGTTAACAGCAGCCGGCATCGAATTGGGCACGACCTATCCACACCCCATCGTCGATCACGCCCAGGCCCGAAATCGCGCCCTCGACGAATACAAGAAGCTCAAGGATTGAACAAAATTCCGTATTCGTTGGTTTTGTTCGGCCCGATGGGTTGAGCCCCGCGAAAATATGGTTAACAATTTTGGTTAGCAGTCCGGGCACTTGAGCGCTCCAGTGAAGAACAGACGACCGCTCAAGCACCGGCAGCACACTTCATCAAACAGATTATTTGAGCGTCAACCAAGGGGGCTTGTTATGCGTTCGTTCCTCAATTTACTCGCCATTTTCGTGCTGGCAGCCGCAGCATTCGTTTCAGCACCGGTCGAAACCGCCGAAGCCGGCGTGACCGTCAAGATCAGCCGCTCCTCGCAAACCATGCGGGTCTATGTCGGCGGCAAGCTGCGCCATCGCTGGCGTGTTTCAACCGGTCGCCGGGGCTATACGACACCAAGCGGCTCCTACCGCCCGCAGCGCCTGGAGCGCATGTGGCACTCGCGCAAATACCATTGGTCGCCGATGCCCCACTCGATTTTCTTTCGCGGCGGCTACGCCATTCACGGCACTAATGAGACAGGACGCCTGGGCCGTCGCGCGTCCCACGGTTGCGTTCGCCTTTCGCGAGGCAATGCCCGGCGGTTGTTTGGACTGGTCCGGAAATATGGCCGCGGCGGCACGCGCATCTATATCCACTGATCTTACCTCATTATTTAGGCGCGTTTCATTGTGAGAAAACGCGCCTAAATAGTTGTAATTTTAGTCGAATTAATCATTCCGCAGTCGTCCTCCGTTAGCTTTCTCAACACGTCCAGTGGGAACGCGGTTCGCGTTTCGAAAAGAGTATGAGTAAGCGTTGGAGTTTAGACGATGCGTGCACGCATAATGTTGAGTGCGGCAACCGCAGCCTTGGTGCTGACGGTACCGTTTGCAACTAATTCTGAGGCCGAGACCGTCGAGAGGGTCGCAGCCAAAAAAGTAGCTGACAGGGCAGTTTCCAAGCCGGCGTTGAAGACGGCGGCCAAGCCTGCCAAGGCAACTTTGCCCGCCCCCCGGTTGGCCGGCTCGAAACTGACGGCTCACCAATTAACGGCTGCCAAGCCCTCGCCCATCAAAGTGGCTGCCGTTTCTGTGTCCAAGCCCAAGCCCCGCCCCGTGGCGACTTCGTTGCGCGCCTCAATCAACCTGTCCTCACAAACCATGACGGTTAAGGTGCACGGCAAGACCAAGTACGTCTGGAAAATCTCATCAGGCCGGAAAGGCTACATCACGCCGAACGGAACTTGGCGTCCAAAGTGGATGTCGCGCATGCACTATTCCAAAAAGTACGACAATGCGCCAATGCCGCATTCGGTATTCTTCCATGGCGGTTATGCCATCCACGCAACATATGCCACCGGTCGGCTGGGTCGGCCTGCCTCGCACGGCTGCATTCGCCTGTCTCCGTCGAATGCCAAGAGGTTCTACGGCCTCGTGAGCAAATACGGCAAGTCGGCAACCCGCATCTCGATCACCGGCCGCACGCCGACCTATCGCGTCGCCAAACGCAAGACGCGCCGCAAGACCTACAAGGCCAAATACTCCGGCGGCAATTGGGCGGCTTCCAAGCCTAAGCGTAAGAAGCACTACAAGGCTCGCCGTAAACCGGCACCCAAGCCGTCCTACAACTACAGCTATTACGCCCCCAAGAAGAAATACACCTGGCCTGGCGACCGCTAAACCGGCCACTGCCAACACCTCTGCGAAAAACGCGGCGTCCCAAATCCGGGCGCCGCGTTTTCTTTTTAAATCGTCTTGCCAGGCCAAGCCTAAAACGGGTTCCAGGTCTGCTTGGGCGTGAAGCGAACATATCCGATATTGGCCCCCAAACGCAGGCCAATTCCCGAGCGGATCGGCGCCAACACGACAGGCCCGCCCTTCAACAACGTCACACCGACGCCTCCGATCAGATACGCCGAACCATCAACCCCGGTGTAGCTTCGATAAAGGTCGTTGGGGTGGCGCAATGAATAGATCAAATACAGCGTTCGCGACCCCTCGGCGCCGAAGTCATAGCCAAGTGAGGGGCCGTGCCAGTAGACTTTGCGCCGCTTGCCGCTCCTCATGAATAACGTGCCGCTGCCATAGCGCACACCAGCCAGGAAAGCCCCGCCGCCTTCCTTGCCCAGGACATACCCGGTCGGCCGCCCCCACTGCCCGAAGGCGTGTTCGATGACAGTCGCAAGGTTTGTCGAAATCGTGCCAAAGAAGCCCTTGGTCGCATCGCGGATTTCTTCGACCGTATAGCCCTCGTCGGGGCCAATAAATGCTCCTGGCGGCGGCTGCAAAAACTGGCCATCCCCGCCTGGGCCCTGATCGAGCCGCGCCAAATCCTGGTTACCAGCAGGCGCTTGCGGCGATTGCTGGGTCACCGTCTCCCATGAACCAGACGACTCCGTTGCAGGCGCTGGCTTCGGCTGGTGCCTTTTGGCGGGTGCGGTTGCCGTCTTCGGCTTGGCCGCTCGACCGCCATCCGACCCCTTATCGACGGGCGGTTTGAGGGCGGCTGCCTGCGGTGGTGCCACGATCAGATCGCTTGCCTTCCCATCTGGAAGGCGCGTGATTGTTGCTCCCCTCGGGCTTGCCGCCTTTCCGGAGCCATCCTTGGCAGCCAATTCATCATCGATTTTCGCCAACGTGTAGGTGGCCTTGGCCTTCATGACCGCCAGCAATTCAGAGCCCGTGGCCTTCAGCTCATTCAGTTTCTCACAAGTGGCCTCACCGGTTTCGCCTGCACTGCCCAGTGTATCCAGTTTGGTCAGAAGGTCGTTGGCCTTGTTATCCAGCCCGGCAATTTTTGCGTCGAACAAATAGTCCTGCGCAAGGTTCTGAGCGTCGACATCGCTCCAACCTTTTGCGGTCTTCAGTCGGCGGAAGCTCGATTTCAGCTTCGGCGACATGCGGGCGTTGAAATCACGCAGCGCCTCCCCCGCCTGGTCGACTTCCCTGGAGAATTCTTCCCCTGTACAGGCTTCGGTCGCAACAGCACTCCCGCCGGCAACGCCGGTAAGGTTGCCGACGCCCAACAGCCCGATAACAAACGCGGCGGAAACCGCCGCGTTCCTCGTCAATCGCCCTACATTGCCGACTTTGGGATTCTTGACTTGCATCTTCGGTCCTCAAAACAATTCGTCCAGTCCTTCAAGCCATTGTCGGACATTGGGCGGCATTGTTCAAAAGACCTTTGGACGCGGCAGGTTAGAGCACTTTCCGACCAAATCGAACCATTCTGCCGAGGCGGATTAGTGACAAGATCAAGTGGACCGGCGCAGTGCGTAGCGGGGCTACGGACAAGCCGGGCTGCGCAGAGATTGGCGCAAATCCGCCCGGCCCGTCCAATCGTAGATTGGCTCCGCCAATACG
>JAHZKP010000099.1 GCA_022600345.1 Alphaproteobacteria bacterium
GGAAGACGAACAAATGACCGGCATGCGGGTCTTTCTTGAGAGTTTCCTGCACCAGCAGCGACAGGCCGGGGAAGCCCTTCCTCATGTCGGTGGCGCCCGGAGCCAGCCACACCCGAACGCCCTGCGGAACTGGAAGCATCACACATCAATGGTTGCGAGAAGGCGCTTCAAGGTTGCTGCATCGAGGTCGACCGGCACTTTGATCGTGCGCCCGTTCGCCAGAGTGATCTCAATCGTGCCGCATGCGGACCTGGACACCGGCGCGGGTTTCTGCGCAGGGGCCCTATCTTCGAGAACCACCGGCACAAGCGAAACCGAAGGCTCTCCGCCTCCGCTGAATTCCTTGCGCCACCGATAAAGCAATGCCGGCTTGATCCCATGCCGTCGCGCCACGGCTGAGATGTTCACGCAAGGCCCAGAGGCTTCCTTCACGATCGCCAGCTTCTCTTCCCGCGACCACCGCCGACGGGTTTCAGCAACGACCTCAAACCGACGAGCAAATTCATCCCCAGACATACCCACAAGACAACCTTCTCACTGATCCCAATGATCAGATCAAATCTATGTCTTGGCTCCTCAACAAGGCGGTCTTCACCGGAGGCTTACATCGCGGATGTTTGTTTTTCAACGTATTGCTCGGTAGCGGCTTCCCGATGGTCTGACTGGGCGGGTGCAGGCGTTTCGATGGGCGGTTTGTTCGTTACGTGGGCGACGCCCTCGATCATCAGGCCGTAAGGCTTTTCCGCAGCGATCTGTCGGAGCCGATCGAAGAGCTTGTCTTTGGCGTCAAGAGGCGTGCTTGCCGCGTTCTTCTTGGAGGGGTTCTTAGCGATGAATTTATCAATCGATGCAACGACGATTTGTAGTTCGCTGCCACCCCCATCTTTTGGAAGTCTCCTACCGTCCATCTTATGCTGATCGCTGACGAGCTTTTGAAAGTAGCGTTCCTTGATGTAACTGTCGTGGACTTCGTAGAGATACAGTCGGGCATCATCAGTTGGCAGGATGGCGGCGCCCGGCGGCGGCCAGCGTTCGTCGCTGTCTGAATTATGATCAGGTTTCAAGCCATCCGCCTGTTCGTCGCCCTGATGTGTTGTTCGGCGAACATGAGCGCCGCTCTCATTCGCCCCAGTTTCTGGGGCGGGAGAAGTATCTGAATTCGCTGGCTGTTCTTCTTTGTTTTGAGCACCTAAAGGAGCGTCGCTGTTCGACGAACTGTTCGGTTCTTCCCAGGTCAACCCATCGTTCATCCACTGATTTTATCAAAGGTGGGGACGAAGGGCTCTTGGCTTTTCCCCAGGCGGCGGAGAAGTCCGCATCGATGAAAAACGCTAGCAATCGAAATGTGCAAACACCCACAAACACAGCAAGACCACAAAATTGAAAAACCACAACCATGAAGTCTCGGCGGGTCGCCGTATAAGGCAGCTGCTGATTAGACATTTGACACGATCCATTGAACGAATGTCACGAGATCATCGAAATACCTAGAGATAAAGAAGGTGAGGGCACCGTAAAAAATGCCGTTAGCCACGGCGTGGGGATGGGTTAGATCGTACTGAAGTCGAAGTGCCTCACGAGCCTTTATCTGTGAAGCGAAGTGAACCCCGTCAGTTTCAACAGTTCCGTTGTTACCGGATGTCTTCTTGGAATGATCAGCTACGGGCACTGGCCGTCCTCCTTTACTTGGATTGGCTATCGCTTGGCTTGGACACGGATGCCGTTGGCTGATGCGTAGTCGATTGAGGATCAGATACCCTTGTGAAGCTCTTTGCTGCGAGTTCTTCCTGTGAGAACGGAGCAGGTTCATCCTGTGTTCGGTGATGACGCCTATCGTGTGGCGGGGTCGTCGCAAACTTACATACCGGGCAGGTTTTCTGGGACGGTTTTCTCTTCTTTGCTGACTTCTTTTGGTCAGTTGCCAGCGTGTAGTTGAAGCCAAGTTCTTCAAGGAGTTCGAGACCATCATTTATCTCAGCAATGGTGGCGTCATGCAGTTCAGTTACGAGTGCTTGCTTGCTGGCTTCAAGCTCACGAATTTTCTCAATATCAGACATTGCTAGCTCTCCTTTGAGTGGCTTGTGCAGGAAGGCGTGAGCGACGCCGTAGCGCCGCTGGCGTTTCGCCACGGGGCGGCGAGGATGTGAGGAGCCGCAACAAGGCTGTCGGCATCGATAAAGAAGAAGATATCGGGATCATCGACCCTAGCGATGTGCGCTAGGGCAGCGAGCATGGTTGCAATGCGTTGCTGGCCGCTCGTTACAAACAGAAAACGCAGGTTGCCGATATTATAGAGAGCACGGTGCTGTTGAGCTTTGTGGCCTGCGAGGTAGGCGAGGTACTTGCGTTCGATAGAGGTTTGGGAGTGATCACATCGGCGAACGGGCATGGTGCCGCGATCAGCCTCACAGAAATAGTAGTAGCGTCTGCGTTCCTCAAAGAAGTCTAGACCGAACACATAATCCGGCTCGACCTTTTTGATGGTGTAGCCGCCATCAGCGTTTCGAACACGCGAATGCCACAGCCAGGGACGGGAGATGCGCTGGCTGCTCTCTGGTGCGGTTTTTAGAATGTCGTCGGCGTTGATTGCAGTTACAGGTGAGGCGTCTTGGTGCAGTCGACGAACCGCATCAGCGATATCAGCAATCCGCAGAGAGTGATGGATGTGAGGGCGTTTCACCAGCCGGTTCTTTTGTGTCCAGTCGGACTTCGGCGGCTCGACGCCATCGAGTTCGCTCAAGATCTTGGAGCCCTGATTGCCAAGCGCGTAAATCGTGTGAGCATTGCCAAGTATAGTGTGATCATCGCGTTGGGCCAGAGGGCGATCCAGGTAGCCTTGATCGTAAAGTTTGCGTAACCGGTCGCGCAATTTCTTCTCTGAGCGGTGAGAGAGGTAACGGTAGATGTCGCTGGAGCGGCGAAACCGGTGAGTTGCCACATAGCGCAAGACGCTCATGTCATCGTCTGTGAGATTTATCGCAACGGGCTGTGCCCGTTGAAAACGGCGTCGCCGTTTTAGGCGCTTGGCTGGTACGCGGTTTTTGTCTTGCATGACGTTGGCCATCAATACTCATCGCCGTTGTTTGTTGGAGGCTTTCGATCTCCAGGGTGGGTGTGCGTTTGCGGCGGAGCCGAAACATTCTGGCGGTTACGTTCCAACAGCAGCTGGTAGGCGTCTTCGGACATTTTCGGTTCGCGCTCGGCTTGCAGAAAGGGGACCTTGAATTTAACTGCTGTGGGGGTCAGATTGCGAATGTAGGCAATCCAATCGGCGCCCTGACGGGTCTTGCTGACACTCTTGAGGAATTCCGGGGTGGTGTTCATCTCTTTTGCCAAGAGATTGGCATCAGCGTCATTCAGTGAACCGGTGAAGCGCAGCGCCGGGATTGCAAGAGCTGTGGCTCGCAGCTCCTTCTTGTTCATCTGATCCATAGTTTGGTGATAAAGATGCAGGGCGATGGCGTACTTGCGTCCCTGAATCAGGAGTTGGTCAATATTGGGGTCGAGATACTCGCTGGCTTCATCAAGATGTATTAAGGCCAACCGCCGCTGCTCTCGGGGTATAAATGCGCGGGCAAACGCCGCTTGCATGATGAGGGCGACGAAGTAACGCCCGAAGATGGCACTCCACTCGGCCTTAAGCTGAGCCTTGGCGGTATTAATAAGGACTACCTTGCCGCCGTTGAGCGCCGCCCTCAGATCCAGCTTGTTGCGTGGATGGGCAAACATTCTTTCAAAGGCAGGGTTGCTCAACACATGAAACAGGCGTTGCAGGATGTGTTCGCGGGTTTGTCTGTACTGCGAGTTAGCCTTGAAGATTTCCTCGATGAAGTTTCTCGCAGTCGGCGTCATTCGGTCGAAGTATTGAAAATAGGGCTCCGGATCTTGCAGTAGCCCAATTAGCGTTCCAATGGTCGCATCAGGTATCTGGATCAAAAGCTGAGCGAGATAGCGAAACGTTACCGACATGCGAGGGGTTAGTTCGGCGCCCAACAAACCGCCAGCGACGAACTCGAAAAGTTCAATTATCCCAGCAAGAAATTCTTCGCGATCGCGCTCATCAAGCGTGTCCGCATACTCGCGGTCGTAGTGAAACAGATTGAGAGCGGGAGGAGACCGGTCGGTTGGGTCGATGAGAATGAGGCGATCGTCGATTGCGGGATCGAAGCGTTTCAGACGAGACAGAGCACTAATGGCATCGCCCTGGCTGTCAATGATGACGGTGCTCGGGCGATTGGGGTCATCGAGGTCGTTGAGAACGATCGATTGCATCAGCTGCGTCTTGCCAAATCCGATCGTCGCCGTGGCAATAAAATGTTCGGTACGCAGGTTATTGGGAACGACAATTGTCGCCTCGGTTTTCAAGAGGGCTGCAAATGGGGTGCCTGACAAATAGGTATCGATCAGGTCGGCAACCGACAACTTGGCGTCAATCGGCCATGTGATGCGGTAGGGTCGATTGCGAGCTTCTTCCAAGGTCAAACGGGATGCCGTCAGAAGATTGGTGATGATGATTTGAGAGAGGTGGTAACCGGGGAAGTGCGTACGACCGGCTGGGTGGGTGGCAAGCGAGGTGAGCCGACGCACGAGATCATCAATGAAGGAGGTCGGGTCTGGAAGCTGCGCGATTAGCGGAACAGATATCGTCAGACCGGCTGGGTGGAGTTCGTAGCGGGGAAGTCCTGATCCAAGCTTTGCGAAGACATCGAGAAGTTGTCGATGCCATGCGCTGATGAGGTTTTGCTCATCAACAAGGAAGTCCAACTGCGCCCGAATCCGCTTGCGGTTTTCATACAGCGCGAGTTGGTTTGCTTCCGGTTGCAGCGGCGGGACTTCATAAAGATGAGATAGCTCGGTGCCGATGAGTGTCGTTGCAGCAGTCTGGAAGGCCTGCCTGACAACAGTAGGGAAGGGGTTGGCCGCTAGACCAGCCTCGACGAGTTGCGTAACCAGTTGGTCGCGTGCATTTTCCTGCGCATATGTTGATCGGAGAATTGCGTTTTGTAATTCGACATAGAGGGATTGCGTTTCAGTCTGATTGCGGCTTTGCAAAGCCTGGTTACGGGAGAAGATGCCAGGGCTGCGCGGACGATGAATGCTTGGTGAGATACGTTTAGCCATGATCGGCTCTCCGCCAAACGTGCTGGTTTGCCCAGGCTTCAGGAGGAACGCCGGTGTCTTGTTCTTGATCTTCAGGTGTCAGGACTTGCTCACGGCCGTTGGCAAAGGCGATCGCCTCTTGAACGTGCTGGTAGAGCTGATTAAAGTTGTCTGTAATATCTCTTTCACATTGCAGCAGCTCAAACAGGTCGCGGCAAGTGACCGTTGTCCCCGAAAGAGCCCCGGCGACAGTGACGACAAAGCCCGTCCGAGCAAGAAGGAAATGCAAGGTCGCACGCATCACATCGCTCAGGTGCCTGCGTGCGTCAGTGGGGCTAAACACCGACCGGCTGTCGCTGGTTTGTAAGGCTCTTGTGGCGAGGTCAAAATTATCCTGAACCTGTGGCACGGCATAAAGGGTCAGCGCCGTGAATTGATGCTGTTCAATGACGGCGACTTCATTTTGATCAGCGAGCAGGACAACATAAAGCCTGTACGTTTCAGATCGTTGATCGAACTCGCGCTGTAACAAGAGTTGCATTTTTCAATTCACTTTTTCGGTGGTGTGATTGGCGACATGATCCAGTCGATTATGCTGGTGGCGTAAACCAACAGGGCGATGAGGAAACGCAGTATGCGGTAGAAGGCTCGCAGCATTTCAGCACCCGTGTTGCACCTGTGACGCCTCGACTTCTCCTGCACCACAGCTAGTCGAAGTTTGAGCGGTGTTAAGAGAGCAGATCGGACAGTCATCACGAGGTTCGATTGTGGCGTTGCGATCGGGAAGACCACCATCAAGAAACAGTTCTCGGTAGTTCCAATGGCGTGGCCGGTCACACAGCAAACTGTCAGCGGCATGGAGTGCAACGCCCGCTGCAACGTTGATGATGTCGAGAATGCCGGGCAGACCACAGGGGTATTCGTTCGAATTCAAGAACTGTGGATGCACACATCCCCAACAGGCCTGGCCGGGCTGTTGCACGAAGACCGAGCACGCATTGGCGTCTCGACTGAGACTGGCAAAGATGACAGGGATGCCAAACTTGCTTGCGTAAGCTGCGAGCGCGCGTTTGGTTGGATTGTTATCGACGCCGCACAAAAAGAAGTGGGGTGCTTGTTTAGGTGGCTGGTCGATTGAAAAACGTTCTTGGAAGCGGAACGGGTAAGTTTTAGCGGTGAATGGAAAGAGTGCGCGCCGGGAAAGGTGCTTGCCAGCGGCATGAGCTTTGTTCTGTCCGACTTCTGAAAGGGCGAAAAGCTGGCGCGGTAGGTTTGAGAGTTCAACCTCGTCATCATCATATATGGACAGGCGCCTGACACCCTTCATGGCCATGCCATACAGGATTGTCATGTTGATGCCGCCAGCACCAATTGCAACGACGTGCGCCTCTTGCCATGGCGCCAGGGCGTGACCATCCACCTTTTCCTGGCGGTCGTTAATCTCGGTGCGCAAGCGAGTTGGGGCAGGGCACCCGTGATACGTCCAACTATGCCGGAACCACATCGCGACCTCCGGCAACACTGAGCTTGATGATTTTTTCACGCGGGCGATCGTGGACATATTCAGCAGCGGAACCATAAAGGGTGAGGTCAAAGTCAACGGCCGTTGAAAACAGCCTGACCCATCCATCGAGACTAAAGATGCCACCGAGCACGTGGGTCATACCCAGTTGAACAAGTCGATCCTGATGCGCGATGTCGGTTTGGCTTGGACGCGTTGATTGTTCACCAACCAGGATATGGGAGTGCCACATGGCCAACAGCTGGTGTTGGTCTCGTTCGGTAAGCTGCTCGATATAGTTGGCAAAGTCTGCTTGATCAGCCTTCACATAAGCAGCCGATTGTTCGGTGGTTTTGATTTGCCGCATGCTGGATGGGACGACCGATCCATCAGGCGTGTGAGTTGCCGTCACCAGCAACATGCGCTCACGGCGTTCCGGGTCGGTGGTCAGATAGTCAAAAGCCTCGCGTAAGAAGACCGAGCTGACGACGAGTTGTGGCCGGACAGCTGGAGAGACGTCACTGCCTGGAGGCAACCCATGCTTCAGCTGCTTGATCGCTGCGGTAGCCGCGAGCGTATAAGAAAACGTGTCGTCAACTTGCTTGAGGATGTCGTCAGGTGTTGTGACAACGGCTCGCGAAAGACCGGAGAGGCGGCCTTGAACGTTTGTGGTGAGTAGCTCAACACATTGACCAATGTGCTCGTTTGCATCGGGGTTATTCAGTCGTTTTGACTTACGCTTACTCCAAAACATGATGCGCCCTTTCAGCGTTTAGAGTTGAGGCTTTCAGCCAAGATGCGCTCGACGAAACCAATGACGGCGCTGACATCTCGATCGATGGGATTGGTGTGCAGGTGAATGCTCCACCAGCCATTTTTTCGTTTGTGGAAACAGCCGAACTTGGCGTGGCCACGTACCTGTTCGGGTGGGTTATGAATGAGCACACGAAAGACATCGCCGCGCTGTTCAATCTGACCCGGCCAGGTACCAACGTGGGTCGCGTAATGACCCTTCCAGGTGTTTGAGGATTTGCTCCAACCGCGCAGCTCTACGAGCGGAGTGGTGTCCCGTTTGACCCGGCGAATGCCATTGCGAACAACGTTGGTGGGCATCTGGTCATGCACCCGCACACCCTTTACCCGTTTGTGTTTCGGGTCTTGCTGCAAAGGCTCGTTGAGCCAAGCATTGAGCTTTTCGGAGATATTCATGCGGCTTGCTCCAGTCCGGCATCAATCACGGACGTCACGGCAAGCATGTCGCCATCTTTGACGCGGCTGAACAGATTGTCTGCGGGTCTAAAAACGGCTTCCGGCTGACTGGGATCGGTGAGGTGAAAACCGGCTCCGAGACCGAGGGCTTTCAGGACGTCGGCAACGGATGTGCCTGCTTCGATCTCGACGGTCTCGGCGGGACGATTGCTGCCGATGAACTTGATGGCGATGGATTTGACGCTTGTGTTGGTCATTGGAATTCACTCCTTTTTTGGGTCGAGCTGTTGATGGGTAGGGTGGTGGCCGCCTAGCGATTAGTTCTCTGCTTTTTTCGCAAGAGTTTCGGCGTCGGGCTTTATGAACGGCTTGGCTTCATCAGGAAGTTGCTCGAAGGGAATGCCGAGCTTTTCGTGCAAGACCCTTGCTGTTGTTTCGTTCCAAACGACTTTGACTTTCTGCACGTGTAAGGGCGTGCAGATGTCCTTGATCGCTTGGTCTCGATCGGGGCGCTTCTTTTTAGCGGGGGTTCGCAATGGTGATCTGGTCGGGCTCTTCTTCATCATTCAATTACTCTTCACACTTATTCAATAGTTAGTTTTACCCATAGCGCTCGTTAGGTATTCATCATTTCTCCTCCGGTTTGTTTGTTAGCTGAGTTGGCGCAAAGGATACCAATAGGCGACGATCGCATTGATATCGGGCAAGGTTTTTAAGAACACCCACACGGCCTGCACGAAGGCATAAAGATGAGTAACGAATTCGCGCGAGCGGTCGCCTGAGGCCAGGTCTTCTTCCATTGGCCAGACAGTTTGCAGATATTTCTCTCGTGCTTGATAGAAAGCTTCTTGATAGCCAAGGCCAGCGAGCAAGAAACCGAGAGCGAAAAATACAAAAGTGATGGATGGTGCTCTGGAATGAATGAAGTTGTCCCAAAAGGGTATAGTGATGTTCATTTTCACAGAAGCGTTTGGCGAAGAAGTCAGATGTGAGGGCGCGGCTTCAGGCCACCCCAATAGTTGTCCAGGGGTCAATGGGGAGCAAAGATAATAGTAGAGAGATCCAATAGATGAGGGCTGTTCGAGGATCATTTCACGTTCGTGAATTTCAGCAACGTGATCACCAGCCCATATACGAGCTTTTGGCAACGGCATTGTAACATCGACGTGGATATGGTCGTCATGTACCTCAGTTATATTCGCCAAGCCCCAGTTAGCGTGTATGACAACGAGGAAGGGCAGGGCGATAGAGAGAGCAGCAATTGCGATTAAAATCGCAACACGGCTCAGTAGCCACCTGAAAAATTTTAAAACGCGAGACTGGTTGCGCATGTGTTGTCTAATTTTTCGATTGACCTGACGACGGCCTGCTAACCGTCAACAGACAAGTTGACTATTACAAGGCACCCTTTGGTTTTGCTGCACCAAGATTTGCCTCTACGCGATTGATTGCCTGTTCGGCCTTCAGACGACTTTGGTACGCTTGTTGACCAAAGGGTGTCATTTCATAAAGGCGCCGTGCCGGACCTCTCCCGCCCCGCATCTTGCGCTCGTTGTTACCTTCAATCCGCGCCTCAAGATATCCGCGCGCAATCATACGCGCGAGAATTGTGTAGATGGCGCTTTCCGTCAGTTCATCTGGCCGAAGTTTAACCAACTGCTGGCCGTACATCGCCGTATCTGGCTGCTCCTGCAGCTCCTTTAAAACGACCATCTCCTTGTCGGATGGTAACCCTAGCATTTTGCACCGTAGCATGTTGTTAAATACCTAACGGGCATTATGTGTAAGTATACTCACGCAGTCAACCCATTAAAATTAGTTATGTCAACTACTCGATTGCTCAGTCAGCTGATATATTTGCGTAGCTGTCGGTTGTTGTTTAACGACAGCCGTGTCGAGGAGCTGCTACTCGCTCGACGAGCCCTGGGAGCTACTGCTTCCAGGGCTTCCTTATTGATGCTGATGACAGCAACGGCACTACTGGTTAGGGACAAACTACGCCGAATTGTTGTGCGCGATGGGATCGTGACCCGGATGGGCGGAAACTCACTGATGTGAGGTTCCGGTGAAGCGAGCCTGCCAGCGTCAGTGCCAGCAGGCGACACTGAACTAGAGCCCGACCGCTGACCAAGGGGCAGGGGACGCGTCGGGAAACACACCATCAGATACCGATGCTGTAAAGTACTGAAATCATGGCACAAATGTATACTTCCTGATGTAGTTGTTCCCCCAACTGGCAACAGAGGAAATCTCATCATGCCAGCCAAAGCGAAGTCCAAAGCGGACGATAAGCAGCACCCCGTCTACAAGAACCAGCTCGGTTCATTACAGGTCGCCGTGTGGGCAAACACCCGTGACGTTGATGGGGAAGACCGCACGTTCCACAGCATTACGTTGGAACGCGGCTACCGCAACAAGGATGATCTGTGGCAGAAGACCGGCCAACTGCGCGAGCAGGATGTCGCCAATGCCATCGTTCTACTGCAAGGCGTGCAAGAGCACCTGATGAATGCTGAAGCAGTCTAGACTGCCAAGACCTGGCCGGTACCTCACGAGGTGCCGGCCTTCAACGTTCACGACCTCCGCACCGTCATCGAGCCTGGCAATGGTGCCAGCCTCGAACAGCGAGACGGAGGCTCTCATGTCTGATAGGAATACCAAGACAGTTGGCGAACTCAATGATGCGTTCCGAACAACGTTTTCCGGAGGCAGTGTGGTGATGACAAGCGGTGTCAGTGCACTGCCACCCGAAACAAAGGCGGCAGTGTTGGACAAGGTGAAAGCCTTCGATGCCTTCAGCCCGGACAATGATCCCTACGGGGAACATGACTTCGGCTCATTCGAGCACACTGAGCAGAAGTTCTTTTGGAAGATCGACTACTACAACAAGGCAATGGATGCCGGGTCAGAAGACCCCAGTGACCCAGCTCAAACGACGCGTGTTCTCACAATCATGTTGGCGGAGGAGTACTGATGTCAGAGGTAACGCTGAACTTAAACTCACGGCCTGACGGGTATGGGTTTCTCTACGGTGATGTGTGGCGCGGCGATGAGCACCACCGCGTCAACGTTCTGCCACCAGCCGGCCGTTGGGCGGGTGATCTGAAGCTCGAAGACTACGAACCTCATGCCACCGATTGGGTGGTCTACATGGACGGGGAAGAAGTTGCCCGTGCCAAAGAACGTGACGGCTTGCTTGCTGTTATCCAACAACACCTGTTGGAAGGGTAATGATCGAGTTCGCTCTAATCCTGACCACCGCCATCGCCGGTTATGCCGGTGTTGGTTGGTGGGTCGTCATTCTGATGGGGGGGAGCGCTGCACCTCCTGGGGAGCGACAAGTATCGCTCGTTGTGGTCACGGTTTGACCGCATCGGCAGGCGCGACGTGCTGTTGTGGGGTTGGGGGGGCAGCAATAGCACAAGCGTTGATTGCCACCGGCCTGGCGTTCGCCTGCGGACGGTTCCTGGGCGGGTTGTAAGACGCAAAGCCGGTGGTCACCCACCGGCTTTCTTCATTGGGGAGCTGTTCCGCAAGTCGTCAGTGCCGGAACATCCTAAAAGGCGTCCAGAGAACTCGACCGACTGGCCCGGGAGCGTGGCAAGCCGAGGAGCATTCGGGTTGATAATGGGCCGGAGTTTGCCGGTCGACTTCTTGATCAATGGGCTTTTCTGAACAAGGTCGAGCTGGACTTTTCAAGACCGGGAAAACCCACCGACAACGCATTCATCGAAGCGTTCAACAGCCGGCTCAGACAGGAATGCCTCAACGCTTCCTGGTTCCTGTCGATGGCCGATGCACGCCAGCGCATCAACGACTGGAGGGACGACTACAATAAAAACCGGCCGCATTCGTCTCTTGGAAACTTGACCCCGAGCGACTTCGCTGCCCAACTTGAAGAAGCCCGAAAGATCGCATGACACCTGGACCAGAAACGGGGTGAGTTCCAGTGTCCTCCTGATGCTTACTAGCAGGTGGACCAATTCAATGGGGGTGGATCAATACCTATGGCAAGTAATGTGAGGGGATACATAGCATTTAGAGTTTTCTTTTAATTATCAGAGTGGTTGTCCTTATTCTCCAATATTTTTTCAAAGATTGACACGGGTGCTAATGTCCATGCGCGACATCTCTGATGTTTTTGACTAACAAGGTGTAGAAGAAGAGAAACGAACCAACATTAACGGCCACAACAAACCAATTAGTCTCTATGATGGTAAGCATGGCATTGTAGCCTACGAGGTAGTTCATGATGACACCTATTCCAATGAACAAAAGAACCACCATCAGGGCAACTCGAACACTCAAGACAAAGCTGATTGAGACCACCCGCAGAAGAAACTCTTGATTGTCGCCACTCACGTTCGCCCTGTATGCCAGCAACAATCCAACGAGGACGATAGATACAGGGATTACCGCGAGCAAGAGATCAGAGAGAGTTTGGATAGTGTTTGAGGTAGTGGTGAAGAGAAGGGTCACTAGAAGCGAGTTGAGTGTGAGATAAATAAATCCCATTCTCTCTGTGAGCAACCCATTCTTGAGGCACTCAACAAGCCCCTTGATGTCTAGAATATAGAGTTTGTCGGTGTCGCAGTTATTCATGCGAAGAGCATCTGCTACTGCCAAACGGCGTCGAGTTCGTTGGTAGCACCTATGATAAGTCCGACAACTATGGCAACGAAGAAAATAAAGCCGAGGAGCAACAGGGCGTTGATCATTCCATATCTACCGGCAACGGCGTATCCGGCGCCAGCACCGCCGATAAACACGAACGAGAACGAGAGGATGAGTTGAGGTAGCTGTTGTGGAAGTTCCGGTCGCGTCCCAAAGAGACCGAAGTAGAACATCGTGACGAAGAAGCCTGCGATGCCCAAAGCGATAAGTGCAACCCCTATATTTTCTTGCTTTTTAATTTCATGAAGCTTCATAGAACTAGTATAACATTTTTACTGTAAATCTTTGTCCCTGGTAGCTTTGTCAATGATTTGGGCAGTGGTTTCGGAGAAACCGTTTTCCATAAACTCAACGCCAAACATTTTGGCTGCTGTTTGAGCGGAAATGTTGGAAATGTCTCCTGATTGCAACCGGCCGAGAGTAGTGTTTGATACATGCTCCCAACTACCACGCCCCGCGTTGATGCCTTGGATAGAGAAGCTCTTGGTCGTTGCGCCGACCAAATCATCAGCAGCTCCTATAAGTTTTGGTGCGGCAACACCTGCTAGACCACCCGCTAGACCAAAGGTGGCCGCTCGTTGATTTTGTTGAGCGGAGAATGGCTGTCCATCAAGTGACTGATCAACAAGGTCGCCAACGACGGTACCTGTCCCACCGGCAGCAATTGTCCCAGCCGTTGCAGCGACGCCAGCACCGCCTGCAAGCGTTCCAACGAGCGCGACCCCGGAACCGACTACAAATCCACCAACCGCAGCGCCAGCATAGGCGGATGGTTGGCTGACGTCACCGCCAGCTGCAATGGAGACGAGATCAGCGGCACCAAGAGCAGCAAGACCTACAAGACCTCCTATGACACCCGTGACCACGAGTACAGGTAACTCGCCATTTGGATCGTCATACTTGAGTGGGTTGTTGCGGGCGTATCCGTAGGTATTCAACAACTGCGGGTCATTGATGATAGTGGATAGGTCTTTGAAGACGTAGGGATCGATTGAGGAGAAGCGGCCAGTCACCGGATCGTAATACCGCGCCTTCATATAGATGAGCCCGGTACCGCCATCCTTTGTATGGCCGGTGAACTGCCGATCCTGGTTGAAGCTGCCTGCCTTGGTGTCACTCAACGTGTCACCAAACGGATAGTAGCTGAGTGCTTGATCGATGTTTGAACCCACATCAGAGACCAGGCGGGTAGATCCCAAGTGATCGACGTGATTGTAGCGGGTGACGGATGAACCATCGGCAGTGTTGATGGTAGCAACTACCATATCGCCAGCGTAGATGTGCTTGGTCGTCGTCGCACCACTGACTTCATAGAGTGGGGAAGGGTAGGTGGTCGAAGCACTCTCTGAGGCTTTCTTCACGCGCTGACCGGCATGGTCGTAAGCGAAGGTCGAGGTGCTGACGCCATCACCAAACTCGGCCAAGCGGTTCGCATAATCCCAGGTGTAGGTGTCTTGGCCGTAGGTTAGAAGGTTGCCGTTCTCATCGTAGGTTAGACCAACTGAATTGATGGCCGTTGCGGCGTGAGGGTTGGCGTAGTCGCTACCGGTGTGGCCATTGTATGCGTAGGAACCGATGTCAGACTTGTTGGTGATGTTGCCGAGGGAATTGTAGCCGTATGAGCGGGTGTAGGTGGTGGAAGAGTGCGGCGTCGTGGAGGCTCCGGTAAGACGGTACAGATCATCGTAGGTGTAGAGCACAGACGTGCTGGCTGATCCGTCGGTGTCGGTGATCTTGATAATATTCCCGACCGCATCGTAGTCGTAGAAGATTGATGCCGAGGTTGTGCCGACACTTGGCGCAGCGGTGATCTCAACGACGAGCATTGGATCAACTGTCGTCCCGGCAGCTTCGACAAAGCGGGTAATGATACGGCTGTTCTTTTTTGCTTTGGTTGGCTCACTATCATCGAAGTCCATCCCATGGCGCAACCCAAACCATGAGTAGCCGCTACTGTTGATATTGCCTTCGCCAGTCGAGTTGAGGGGGAAATGATTGTAGCCGGTGTTGTCCCAGGAGGCGATCGTGATCCGGGTATTGGATTGTAGGGTTTCATCCCATTGGGTGACATCATAATCGCTGGTCGAGAGCGCTGAACTGCTGGCCGGTGTTGTACGGTCGATGACCACATCCGCCCCAGAGTAGCCATCAGTTTTGTTGTTTCCGTGAATGGAAAGCGTAGCGCTATCAATCGTAGCGGAGCCAAGTGATGAGGTATCAAAGCCGAGGATGGAGCGCGAGATTGCATTCCATGCACCGGCACCACCATCATAGATTTGAACGGCATTAAAGTGGCCAGGGCTATCGACTGCATCGTAGACCGTGGTGGCAGCGGTAGCATCCCTGAGAGTTGTCCAGCTTGCACCCGATGGGTTCTGTGATTTGGTCAGGCCACCATCAACAGGAGCGTTCTGGCCAGCGGTGGGGTAGAAGGTGATGGTGGTATTGCCGACTTTGCCTTTGGTAATGTTTTTGGCATCGTACTTTTGTTTCTTGCCCTCGATGGCGCCCTGAAGAGATTGCAGCAGCGCTTCGACCGGATCTTCCTGACTGTGATAGGTTGTGAACGTCTCGCCATCGAGTTCATATTGGTAGGTGTTGTCTTCATCTAGAATTTTGAGCAAGGGATTTACAATGACGAAGCGTTCAATATCGACCGAACCGTCGTTACCAAACCCGTACTGTTTGCCGCCGTGCCATGCGCGAGCAAAGACCTGCACACCTTCATCAATTGCTTCGACATCGATAATTTCAATCTTGAGCTGCTTCATGCGGTGCGTACCGATAAGCGTGTCTTTGTGCTTGGCGATCTCGCGGCCTTTTATTCTGGCCACTTCGAGGGCGGATTTGCCAATGAGTTTTTCCGCAATTGGGGCAGGGGAGACGATTGCCTCAGCCGCAGGTTCGGTGGTTGCGGTTTCCTCAAGCACCGGTTCGAGTATCGTTTCAGTAGCGGTTGCTTTTAGGGTTGTTGTCGCGGTGGTTTTAGGATCGCTACTGCTCGCAGTTATGGCCTCGGCAACGAGTGGCTGATCTTCTGTCGTGCCATCGGTCGTTTCGTTGGTGGTATCGGGTTCGGCTATAGGCACCGCGTCACTTGCATAAACCAGGGTGGAACTGGCTGGGCTCTCAAGCGAGAGCATCATCTCAATTTCTTGGTGCTCTTCGCCAGCTCCACCGGTTGGCGCTTCAAACTCGGTGTGGATGGCAGTCAGGCGGTAGAGAGCGTTTGCGTCGTAGACACGAGTGGTGCTGGCGTTATTGCCCTGGAGCATGAAGGTAACGAGTTGGTGGGCGCCGTAATCAAAGTTAGAGACGACTTCCACGAAGGAACCGCCACTCTCACGCTGCTCGACTTTCTCTAAAAGATTGGCTTCGTTAAACGTGTAGCGAACTTCGCTGTCATCAGGATAGGTGACGAGGGTTTGGTTCGCTTGGCGGTCATACTCGTACTCGGTAGTGTAACCGGTGCCGTCAATGGTCTTCGTTTCTGAGGCGATGAGACCGTTTGGCGTGTAGGTGTAGGTAGTCATGGCATCGGTACCAACAGCCGAGCAGAGAAGTCCGTCGCCATTGGTACAGGTGTCGTAGGTGTAGGTGATTTCCGTACCGGCCACTCCGGTGAAGTTCTCGGTTAGCGGACGGTTTGCATCATCGTATGTCCAGTTGGTCACGTCACCGTTCGGGCTCATGCGGCTGGTGAGATTGCCAGTAGCATCATAAGCAAACGTGGTTGAGCCAAACGTGGTGTCAGCGGTGGCGTGCAGGTCTTCGAGCTTGGTGCGGCGAGACAGCCCGTCGTAGGTGATGTTGCGAACGTTGCCGAGATCATCGGTAATCTTGGTCAGGTTATCGTTTCCATCCCACTCATAATCGGTGTCGTAGGTACTGGCATTGTTGTACTCAGTCACTCCGGCTAGGCGGCCAAAGGCGTCGCGGCTAAAGTCCTTTTGGTTGCCCAGCGGATCGGTGACCGTTTCTAGCCACTGATCGTAACTGGTGTTCGTGGTGCCAACGGTGGTCGTGGCCGCTATGACGCGGCTTAGGGCATCGTAACCGTAGGTCGTATAGAGATCGGTATCAGTGGTCGCAGTCGAACGGCTAGTACCGGTATCAAAGTACGGCAGGCTTTCTTGTTCCAGGAGACCATTGTCGCCGTAGTCAAAGTCACGTACCGCATAGGTGTTACTGGCTTCGGCACGGGTGCGTTCCTGTATCGGTTGTCCAAAGCCATCCTGATAGACAAAGACCGAATGAATGTCCGAAGCATTGATCTTGTGCTCGGTTTCAATCCGGAAGGCATCTCGGGTATCGGTGTAGCGGTAGACCGTCTTGGTGGTCGGATTGCCCGTTGCGGGGTCGGGGATCGTTTCTATTTCCGGGCGATCGATTGGATCGTAGGTGGTATCAAAGTACGCACCACTTGGCTCCGTCTGGCGCACGAGTTGACCCGATGAATAATCGTGGGTGGTGATGGTCTCTAGGTTCTCTGCGTCAGTCGTTGTTGAGACATAGAGCGCGTGGGTGTCGTAGATGAAGTCGGTGTCATTGTTGCGCGGGTCGGTTGCTGTGGTTGGCAGGCCATGAACGTCATACGTCCATTGACTATCAACGTAGGTGCTGCCGGTGACCCAAGCTTCCTGTTTGGTGAGGTTGCCCTCATCTATGCTGCCGTGTGCGAGGCCGTCGTAGTAGAACTTGGTGCGAGAAACCGTGCTGGCGCTGTTGTCTTTGATGTGTTCTTCCGAAACCGCACTCCTGACATCACTGCCCCCGGAAGCAGCGTAGGTGTACTCGATGGTGCGCTTGTCTGTACCGGTGTCAGTAAAGGTCGCACCTGAGACCGTGCCCTCACCATACTCAGTGATGGTGGACGGATTTCCAGTGGTTGTGGAGTAGGCGTAGGCGATTGCTGCGGCTTTGTAGTCGCCGTCGCCATCATAGTCGGCGGTAATGGCTTCGCTTTGCGCGACGAAGGTAGCCCCATCACCAAGGTCGGTGTCGTTAAAGTTAGTGACGGTACGTTGATAGAGATTGCCGGAAAGGTCTTCGATGTCGGTGCGGTAGGTAAAGCCAATCCGGGCTTCACTGTCGCCAGTTTCGTTGGTGGCGCTGTCGTTGCCGTTGTTCTGGTGGAAGTAGCGGGTGGTACTGGCGAGATCATCGATCGCCGTGATGCGGCTAAAGCCCGCAAACTTTCGATCGCGAATGTCGGAAGTCGTAGCGTAAAACGCACCACCGAAATAGTCATAGGTCGTGGTGGCAACATTGCCGAACTGATTGTCTGTTACTACCGCAGTGACGACCGGCAGGGTAAATGGCAGGTCGGGATTGTGGCGACTGTCATCAGCGTCACCAAGTTGGGCTGAGCCGGTGTAGTGGGCGGTGCGGGCACCTCCCATCGGCTCTTCCACTTCTGCCATCAGGTCAGCATTGAGGCCTTGGTTGAGATAAACGTATTTGTCGTTCCAGCTCGATGTCTTTTTAGCAAACACGAGATCAGTAATACCATCGCCGTTAACGTCAGCTGGACGGATGTTACGTTCACTGAAATAGAACTCGTTGCTGCTGGCAAACGTGAACGAAGTACTCGTCCAACCCATACCGGTATTGAGATGTACTTCTTTGGTGCTGCCAGAGAGGCGCACCAGATCGTTGAGGTTATCGCCATTGATATCAAAGACGCGGTAGCCAAAATCTTCGTAAGAACTGTAGTCCTCAACGAAGTATGTGCTTGGGAGGCTATCGCTCCATTGACTGGAAATAGTCCAGTCGCCTGTACCGTCGTTGAGGTAGACGTCTTTATGGAGGCTTGCGCCTGCATCGAGGCTGTGAATGAAATCGGCAAGGCCGTCGCCATTAACGTCAGCGACGGTTACGGCACGATTGATGAAGGTAAAGTCGTCAGCGTCGGGAATGTCCCAGGAAGTATCAAGCTCCCAGGCATTTCCGGTATTTATATAGACGTAGTTGCTGCCAGAACCGCCATCAGCATCAAACAGGATGTCAGGCAACCCATCGCCGTTCACGTCGCCGAGGGTGTAGCCCTGTTCCAGGACAGAGGCGGTTTCATCGCGGAAGGTACCAGGGATACTGTTTGACCAGGTGGTATCCTGCGTCCAACCCGAGCCTGTGTTAAGGTAGACAATATTGTCTTCCCAGCCCGACGTCTTGAAGGAGAAGAATAGGTCGGTCAGACCATCGCCGTTGACGTCGGTTGGGATACCGCCCCGGTAGGCGAAGGAGAAGTTTCCGGCTGGGAGTGTCCAGGAGCTGTCGTAGACCCATTCGTCACCATCGTTGATATAGACCTTGCGGTTGGCTGCCGGTTCTCCTTTGTCGGCGTCGGCAAAGTCGGTCAGGCCATCACCATTAACGTCGAACATTTCAACGCCTTGATCGGGATAGCCTGAGGTTTCGTCGTAGAGGTACTCCGGCAGGCTATCGTCGTAATCGTTGGTGTAGTTCGTGAGATTGTGGGTCGCGGACTGGTAGGCGAAATTGGTAGCGGGCAAGCTCTTGGTGCTTGAACCATCTTCTTCTTGTCCAGTCAGTGTGATGCTTAGAAGTACGTCGCGTGCGCCATTGTCACCGGTGGTGTAGCCAAGCGCGTATTTCTTCACCCAGGTCGCGCCAGCCGAGATAATAATCTCGTCGGTGCGGTAGCGGGTGGTTTCTTGAAAGCCCGGCGCGTAACTGGTGCTCGAACCGGTTTTGAGTTCGCGGTTGAATTCGATGTTGAAGTGAGCACTGGTTGAAGCGTGTTTGGTGTAGTCGATTTCGTCAGGGTAGATGGCACCTTGGTCTTTGGCGTAACTGTATGAAATGTAGTTGCCGTTCTGGTCACGGACATCATCGACCATCCATTTGTAGACTTGGCTTGAACTGGCTGCGTTGTTCTGACGGGTGGAAGCAGCCGAACCGAAAGTGTAGACGACGCCAGCCTTATTGGTGGCTGTCCAGGTATTGGCGGAGAGGGTGTAGATGAGGAAGTCACCGGTCTCTACCTTTGCCCGGTAGGTGTTGGAAGTGCCAACGCGGACGAGTTCACCGGAGAGGGAAGAGAAGTAGCTGGAAGTGCCGGTATAGAGGTTTTCGACGCCGTACTTATTGATGCGCTGGACGTATGGAATGTTGATTGACCATCCGTAGCCGAACTGGTCGTGATCAGAACCCCGGCCGCTGCTGTATGAAAGCGAAAGATCCGGCTGCATGCCGTTTCGACCAGGCGGTAGGGCGAGTGGATAGTCGTAAGAAAAAGAACCATCAAAACTGCTGACGGTTTCAAGAACGACAGTTTCGGCATCGCCACTGGCTGAACCAGCTTGTGAAGATTGAGATTGCTGTGCAGTCTGCGGTGCTGACAAAGCGCTTTCAGGTGAAATAAGAGAGCTATCGTCGGTGACAATTTCTGCGGTGCTCTCAGTGGTGGCGGTGTCAGCGGAGGTGTCGGAGCTTGAGGTGTCTGCACCCTCTTCGCCGGAGGCTTCTTGGGCAAAGGCAGGTGCTATTGGTTGTATAAAAAGGGTGAGCGCGAGAAGGCTCGTGATAATGCGTTGATACATAAAGGCGAGAAATTATGCCTGATAAATGAACTACGTGACGTAGCCTTTGGGCATAATTGCAGTGCGATATGTGGGTTGTACAAAATGTAGTGGGTAAGGGGCTTACCCACCAAGCTCTAAACATACGGTACTTACAAAAAGCCCGCCACCAAGAGAGACCCGAAAGCCTCCTACGCAGGTTTCCCCACGCAACTACGACAAGCCCTGGCGACGGGATCTCTGTTGTCGTAGATTTCACACCGTGCCGCCCGTGCGGGTTAGGTGATGGCACCATTATACATGAGTTCAGTCGTCTGCAAATTCTTCACTGCATCAACGTTCAAGTGATCATTTCAAATTCTCGTCCGGGCTCACGTTAGCACCCAGCGACGGGCTTCACATTTTTCAACTCACCATTCTCTTTTCCGCTTGACGCAAGGTTTGGCCTGACATAGATGGCGGCTTTCGGTTTAGGCTTGCTCATTGTCACTCTTGGGTTCCAGAAGCAGCTTGCCGTCCTCGCAAAGCCAGAGCTGCCAGTCGGGCTCACCTACAGCGTCGCGCATGGTCTGAAGGAAGTCTGTTGGGATTGTAAGCTGATGCCGTTGATTGATGCGGACTGATCGAGCCTCCGCGACAGGGGAGACAGTCTTGGCTTTCATACCTGCACAGTTTAGCACACACCAATAAAGCCTTAGAGAATAGGGCTTGGTCGTTCACAATTTGATGCTCGTTTTTCAAATCACACTGATCCTACTCAAACAGGTCGGCGTGTGTTCCGGTACACATCTGAGCTTTCGCGGTGGAACTTAGCGCTTGAGCTCAAGAGCAAGTGCAACGCACCGTTGTTGGTGCTTCTCTATAAGGACTGAGAAATTGACGCAGTTTGAGGAAATAGCGTCTTCCATGGAGGAATTATTGAGGCGCATTCTGGACTGCAATGCTGCGTCACTCATACCGGCCTCCTTTCCCAGAAAGAACGAGGCTTGAAGCATCTGCTCTGCCAAACCATCGTATGTCTTCTTGAGGTTAGGATCTTTGCTCAGGCAACGAGAAACTGTGTTGAAGTAAGCCCAGCACTCGCTTGCATAGCCGCTGACGTCGGCGAAGACCTTGGCCTTATCATCGTTGCCTGACACAGGTGCGGCTGTTAGGGCAGGGAAGCAAAAAGCAACTAAGAAAGGGAGAATTGCTGCCCGCATAGCCTTACTCCATATGCCATCAAGGCTTGCGCAAGAATAGTATTGCAGAAAGTTCCGCCGACAATGCAAGCGGGCAAGCTTCTCGATCTGTCTGCGACTATTGAGCGAGCAACCGTTGCCCCGAAATTAGTTCCGCTGCAAGACGTTATGGGAAAGCTGGGCTTTTGCTAGGTATTGTTGAACAATCGCCGGGCTTCTTCAAAGCCAGCGACAGTCTGGGACTGTCTGTCACAAAGGGTGAGTGCACCTGTTGTTAGTCGATCTGTCCAATAATGCCCATCAAGACGTTCAGGATTGAGCCCCGTCGCCTCGAGCAGGAATGCTCCGTAGTGAATTTCACTCGTGTCACCACGTTGACCGACGCCTGGGTCGTTTTGGTAGACTGTGACAACCTTGAACTGCTCGCCATTTGTAGAATTAATCGCATGAGAGATCTGAGCTGATGAACTCTTTTCTGTATAAAGGCGAACGCTCAGCGAAGAGTAGGTTTGGTAGATGACCATGTATCCAGTGATAGGCGCAACGGTCTGCCCAGCCTCCTGGTCGATAACATAATCCGACACCAAGTGAGCGCGCCAGGTTCCATGTAGGTAGGGTCGCCTTGCGATCCATTTATTTAATAGCGGATGCCGCCACAGCACTTGATCAAAGAGTGCTACGGCTGAAACGACGACCCCCACAGCAATACCGTACGGCAACAGCAGATCGAGGCTGGGGGTGATGCCTCTGACCAACAACGTGACGACCCAAGTGATCGTAACAAGGGTCACAATGATGTGGATGTGAATTCGGGTGAGCATAGGAATTACTTGAAACCGCAGTATCGATATGCAGCAAGGATAAAGTCGTTCGCCTGCTGCTGCGTCCACTTTTGGTGATGGCCGAACAGGTACTTGTGTTCGCTGACTTCACCCCAGTCGACACATTTGTCGATGGTTTCCGTTTTCTTGAAGAGAAAGAAGAGGGCAGACTTAAGGTCGTCCCGGTACTCCGAGGCGCCAAACAGTTCGTTGGGCACGTTCCAAATCAGACATTCACAGAGAAATCCTGGAATTGGCCGCGCCTCAGGGACACCCGCGTTCGCCATCTCATACGCTAAGCGTTTGAGAATGCGAACGAGGGCTTTGTACCGGCGTCCAGTCGCGGCGTTCTTGGCAACGCCGTTATCATAGTGCTGTTCAGGCCAATTCCTGATGCGCTCGAAAGACTTGTTCGCCGGCCGTAGCTCGACACCTTTAAGGGGACTCTGGCCTACTCCTTGGTAGTGAAGGAGTTCAAAAAACGGTGCGACATCGGCCTCTACTCGATAGCTGTTCGCTTTGATGTCGAAAGCTTTATTTCCTGGCGACACGGCGGAGCCGCCGAAGTAGTCCACGAGTGCCCCGTGCAATTCTTGCCGGAATTGGTGGTAGGGATAAGTTTCGGGCTGAATTCCAAAATCGGCAACGGTCGCTTCAGCAGGAAGATCATAAAAAAAGGTATCGGAACACAAGACAGCGACGTCTACATCACTGTCCTGGCGAACGTTTGTACGGTTCGCATATGATCCCTGGGCAAAGACACGAATTGTTCTTTTGGAAAGCGCATCGCTAGCATTGACAGCTTTGCGGATCATGCTCTCCGCGTTCTGGCATCGATTAATTTCGGTTTGGGATGGTGGTTGTGCCCATCTGGACAACTGCTGTTCTGAAATGATGCTCATGTATATTTACTCAAATAAATCGGTGTGTGTTCCGGTACGGATGACGACGACTTCATCCTCGTCGGCCTGGTAGATCAAAAGCCAGTCGGGCTGGATGTGGCACTCGCGGCAATCTTCAAAGTCACCCTTGAGAGCATGGTCACGCCGGGCAGGCGGCAGCACCTCGTCAGCTCGGAGTGTATCAATGACCGCTTCAATCAGCGCCAGGCGATAGCCTCGCTTGGCGATGCGCTTGAAGTCCTTTTTGAAGGCCGTCGTCAGTCGGAGGTCTTTCATACCTCCTTAGTCGTCGGTTTCGGTGATCTCCTGCAAGGCGCTCTTGGTCGACCCGGTGTGGGTTGTGCCTTTCCCGCCACGTGCTTCGGCGATGGCCTTGCGCGTTTCCTTGGTTGGCACGCGCACGTCAAACGGCAACCCCTTCTGCAGCACGATTTGGTGCAGCAGCATGGTAACCGCGTCAGTCGTTGTCACACCGACCTGGCGCAAGACCTTTTCGGCCTTGCCCTTGAGAGCGCTGTCGACACGTGCGTTGATGTAAGCGTCTTTGGGCATGTTTGTTATTCCTAGCATATGCACAAAGTGTAACACAAACGTGTTACACTCGCAATGCTGATACCTGCGAGGGTTTGTCAGCCAAGTATATCCCTTGCCCCCCCCAAACGCCGATCACGGCACGGCTAAAGCCAACATAGACATCTTCCATCCCCCCGGAGCCACTGTCACTCGCCTGCCCTCATTCAGAGGGCGAGTGACAGTGGCCGGAGGGGGCGGTGGCCATCCCCCTGGTGAACTTGAGCGAGCTTCAATGCTGATTGGTTTGGAATTGGTCTTAGGATCGTTGGTGATTAAACTTCTGTGAGATGGACGTACTCACCATCAAGATTGAGGTGGATGTAGTCTGGATGGTAGGGGTTGTTGTTGTATCGAGCGAGCGTCTCGTGATCGGTAAACAGTAAGAAGTTTGAATGGATATTGAAGAGGCGTTTAAGCTGTGCATGTTGGTCGCCCATTTTATCGATGATGTCATCGACGCGCTTTGGGGTTGAAGTAACGGTGATGACTTTGAAGGCAGGAATGCCGAACTGTTTTTGATGCGCCCGGCTTCTGAACGCAGCGATGTAGGTCAAATATTTTTGCAGCAATGATGTTTGCGAGAAGAGCTGTAGCGACCTGCGCAAATCAGCGCCCGGCAGAATAGTCTCGGTGCCTTCGTCACTTTCCAAAAAGAAGAAACTTAGCTTGTTGGTTGCGAGCTGGTGAGCGAAGTAGCCGTCAGGTTGGGTTGAGATCGGAATGGTGTGCTCGGTGAGCCCAGAGTTGCCAGGCAGTTTGACCAGCCAATCAATCCTGGTCTTGAGTTGTAGTGGTGTTTTGGCAGCTGGCGCGGCGATACCTTCAGGTGGGTTGGTAACAAAGTCACGAGCCATCAAGGTCGGGAAGTCGTTGATGTCGAAGATCGGCTTGTTGAGTTTAGCATCTGGCGCGTAGCGGTTCCAAAGGTCAGCCTCGGTGAAGAAAGTGATGTCGGGGTGGCCGGTGGCGCCGCAGCGATAATGCAATAGAGTTGATGTGGTGGTGTGTTGATGGCGCATGTAGCCCCAGGTCATTTGGTGGCGGTCTTGCTCATTAAGCCAGGCTTCCCAATTGATGGGTTGGTCGGGCTCGCTGTGAAGATGTTGGTGTGCAAGCCATGATTGGGGTGGTGGTTGGTAGGTGTATTTCGGGATCGGCACCGGATCGGCAAAGAAGGCCGAGTGAAGCTGCACACCTTTTCGATCAGGGGTGATGAATGTTGAAAGGCGACCGGGCACCCGCTTGTGCGCGGCTTCTTGTTGGTAGGGGCGATTGGAAAAACCGTTATGGAATGAAAGCCGTGTGATGGGGTAGAGGGCGGCACACGGGATATCAGGGTGGAGCGCACGCAGTTGTTCAAAGGTTACCATGCCGTGGCGACAGATACTGGCGTTCACTTCGATGAAGCGCTTGGTGAGTTGAATGTTCGGGGGATGTGCCAGGCGCGTATATCGCTTGGCGGTTGAAGTATCGTGTGAGGTTTTGATTGTTGTGGTTGTCATAGAGTTATTGTTGAACATTTAAATTGCGACGCGAGCGCCGAGACTTGCGCCGCGTGGGCTTTTTCATCAAGGCGTGACGATCTTGCGCGGCTTGAGCAATTGCGCGAATAGCTTTGATGGTCTTCATGCCCTTGGCTGAAATTTTCGGTGTTGGTTCGGTGGTCAAAGCAGCTAATTTCTGACGCGCATGTTGTTTGCGTTTGAGTGTTGTGGCGTCTCTTTTTTGTTTGATCTCCTTATCAGAGAGAGCCTGTTTTCTTGCCCAGCGAAGATACTTTTGTTCAACGGTTTGGCGCGGCGTGGTGTAGCGCTGACGCACGTAGTTGATGATCTGATCAGCCTTGTTGTCGTTTGGAATGGTTTCAATGGTGGTGCGCGCAACAAACGGCGTGCTCATATTGCCCTGGTGAAGCATTCGGACGCGGATTTCACCTAGACCGAGATCGGTGTAGTGGTGCGGGGGAAAGCGGCCAATTTGTCTTGAGAGAATTTCAGCATCGGTTGCTGATGATCGGAACGCAATGATTGTTCCAATATTACCAAACATCGACGCGATCAGATCGTCACCGAGTTGGTCGATGTATTGTGTACTGGTGATGATACCAAGTTTATATTTTCTTGCTTCCGAGTAGGCGCTGGTGAGCGCCTGGGTCTTGAGGTTGTGCTGCTCGTCGATGAAGAGGAAGTGCGGCACGCGGCGGCTGTAGGGGAGAGCGGCTTGGTTGAGGGCTGATCTGATGATGCTTGAAACCGCCAGCGAGCCAAGGAGGGCAGCAGGTTGGGTGCCGAGCTGACCTTTGGAGAGGCGAATGATGAGTATCGAATTCTTGGAGACAGCATCTGAGAATTTATAGGCAGGCTTGAACGGTGAGAGCAAGTTGCGCACGAAAGGGTTGCCAAGGATTTTGTCGATCTTGTTTTGAATGGGAACGATGTATTCTTCACGACGGGTCTTGGAATAAGTTTCGAAGTTCTTCTCAAAAAAATCACGAACTGACGGCGTTTGGATGTGTTTGATTACTTCTCGCCGGTACCTGGTGTCTTCGAGCATCATGGGAATTGAGAGGAAGGATGGTCTGAGATGATCGGGTGCATCAAGAATGGCTGCCACGACATTTCGCAAGATCCAATCCATACGTTCACCCCAGCTATCCTCCCAGATATGGCGGGCTGCTTCGGTGAAGTCGAAAGCAACTGTCGAGCGATCGTCTGAGGCAATGTTGTAGAAGGGATTGATTGGCAGGACATGTTCGGTGTCCATGGGGTCACAAAAAACAACATCGTTGCGGCGGGCAAGCGGTGTTGCATTGAGTGCATCGCGCGATAGGTCACCGTTGAAGTCAATGAGCGTGCAGCCGAAACCTTTGCGCACGACCTTGGCGTACATCGACAGAAGCGCTGAACTTTTTCCGACACCGGTTTGACCATTGAGCCATACGTGCTGAAAGGCATCGGTGACGTTTAAGCCGAACGGTTGTTGACCGCCCCAAGCTCCATTTGTTGTACCAATTTGAATGTGGAAGTCACTCGCCATAAGGCAAAGCCAACCCGCCGCATCTGACAGAAGATGTCGGATATCTTTCCTGCCAGTCTTGCTGGGAATTCCGATAAAGCAATTCGAACGTTGACCGCTGTCGAACTTGAAAAGCAGATCCCAGGAAGCACCAGTCGTCGTGGCCGAGCACGCAATCGTTGCAACCATTGAAAAGCTGCACGGAGCGATCGTGTGCAGTAACCGCTCCGTGAAGCATCTATTTGGTTGAATGAAGAGCTCAAGACCCAAGCTCGAAATCGAGGTTGGAAACCGGTGTGAAACGTGGCTGGCTTTGACCTACACCGCGCTGAAGAGCAAAAGATCAGATAATCCCACTATAACGGTTTGGCACGCCAGCATCAGGTGATGCTATCCACACTCACCGGTTGGCACATAGAGAGGTGCGTGCGTCAAGTCCTCGACCAGCAGTTGGAATGATATTCTGCACACGGACGTTATGTTCCACTTGCAGGAAGAGGAGGATCATTCCGATGGCAAGATTTGACGTGGACTTTCGACACATCCGGCAACATGGCGATATCGTTGCGGTGCTTGGTGCTTACCAGGTGCAGGTACTTGGAGAGAACGAGCAGCGGCGCTGCGGTTGTCCGTTTCATAAGGATGAGAAGAATTCGTTCAGTGTGAACATTGACACGAAACTGTTCAATTGCCACAGCTGCGGCAGCAGTGGGAATATCATCAAGCTGGTTCAGCTGCTCGATGACAAGCTTCAAAACCCACGCCGGGCAGCGCTGCGGGTGGCTGAATTAAGCCAGATTGCAGCACGGCCTAACGGAGCCGTAGTTAAATCCAACGCGACTGAACCGGCTGCCGTCGAGGCATCAAAACCGGCCGAAGAAGAAGCCGACTCTTCGAAAGAAGATGGGCGGCTGTCTAATCGCCCGCTGACGTTTGAACTTCAGCTGGAACCGGTCGCACCAGAAGGCGATAGCCCGGTGCACCAGTGCTTAGAGCAGCACGGTATAGATCAAGACCGATTAACCGAACTAGGTATTGGACTTGGTCGCCGTGGCAGCATGAAAGACCGCCTGGCAATACCAATTCGCAACAAGGACGGTGAGCTGGTTGCCTATTGTGGCTGGAATGCCGGTTTGATTTCTGATCCGGATGAGCCGCGCTTGAAGTACCCAGAAAAATTCAATCGCGAGCTTGAATTGTACGGCTGGGATGAAGCCCAGAATTTCGAGCGGGTGATCCTGGTTGATAGTCCACTGGCGGTTATCAAGCACGCTGGTGCTTTAGCAGGCGCTGGCAATACCAGCACCGGCATGGCTGCCTTGATGGGGCAGCAGGTGTCAGCTGCACACATTGAACTGCTGGTGGAAACATCACCTCAAGTCATCGTCTGCTTGAGTGGTGGCAAAGAGCCATCGGCGGCAGCAGAGGTTGCTGGCGCATTGGCTGCAAATGGCTTGTGGGTGACGACACGAACCTTTGGCGATCATGATCCGCTTTTGATCGACAGCGAAACGATGATCGGCGCATGTTGCGAGATCTAAAAGCACACCCTTCGGTCGGCCTTCAGTGGCCGGCCGTATTTTGTGTGCACGCTAGTGAGCACACCACCACCTCACCTTGGTGAGCATGGCTCTGCATTGGCAGTATGATCCCCACGGGTGGTCGGCTAGGCCGACTAAAATCGATCTGGCGCAGGCTCGTCACATTGGTGGCGAGACCAGCCCAAGTCGCCGCCGCTCTCCCGTTGTGCATTGCAGGGAGAGTGGTGGAGACGCAGCCCCGTACGGCTAAGCAACGTTAGTTGGTTTTGAGAGAGGGGAGAGCGGTTTTAGTCGGGCTTTGCCCGGCCACCCGTGGGGCATTGGTTGAGCCATATTTGGCGCCGCTACCCCCTCAAATCGATGAGTTGAGGGGGTGGAATTTGTGCTTGTTCATTCGAACACGCAGCATCTCTTGATGCACTTAGGAAGCAACACACACTAAAGGACACGCTTGAACGATTAAGGACATGGCGCGCGCGGCGGTTTGGAGTGCGCAAAAATTTTTTTGCAGCAGTTTTTTCTTTTTTTCTTTTTTCGTTTTCTTTTTATAGCGACACAAAAAAAGAAGGTTTTTGGCTATGGGCTTGGCACCTCATGCCAGCGATGCTTGTTAGCCGCGCGGATTCCGTGCGCACAGGCACTTGTGTTTGGACTCGTCACAACCTGTCTCAGTCGTGTTGAGGGGTTGTAGCCCTCAAGCTTCACGTATTGAAAAAGGAGTGAAGTCGGAGGCCTCAAGCGGGTGCTTGTTTCGGTGGCTAACGCCTGTGTTTGCCGGAAGAAAGAAGGACTGGTGCCCGGGGGTATATATAAAGCCCGGGGGCGAACACGGGGTCACAGGGGAAAGGATGGCGTGACAGTAAGTCAATCGTGATTATAAGGCACAATGAACATGAAAAACACTTAGCAAGTGTTGGGCAGCCGCTTGGCGAGATTGCAGGCGTTCCATATGTCGAGAATGGCGCAACAAGGTGAGGGAAAGAGACAATGACGAAAGCAGAACGATGGGTCGTGTTTGCTCAACTTGGTTCCGGCGATCTTATGCCGGTGCAAGTAATGGGCGAGTTCGCAAATGAGCGAGAGGCACATGAAGACTGCGAGCGTCGCAACGATCGCGCAATCGCGGAGGGAAACAGTATTACTTTCGAGGTGATGGGTGCTGACGAGTTCTCGACGCGCAAGAGGATCAACGAGTGATCCTGGTGGCAAAAGTTGTGTCGCAAGCAGTGATATCTGCGGCAGCATAGAGATTAGGTTGAGATTTATAGGCGAGACAGTCCATGATCTTATTCCACGGAACATCTAGCCGGTTTTTACCTCAGATACGAAAGCATGGATTGAGACCGCGAGGTGCTCTGAAGCACAGTGTATACCGCGCGCTCGGCGACGAACACTTGGAGAGCCACGGCGAGTATATTTACCTGACGGACACTTATCCGCTCGGCTTCGCATACAATGCAATACGCGCCTTCGGTGGAAATATCGCAGTCGCTCGTGTCGTCGTAGATGTCAAAGACTTGCTTCCGGACACCGACTTTTCGCAGACCACAGATACTGGGGCGGAGTGTTTGGAAGCACATGGAACTGCGTGTTTGAAAGCGGGTAGTTTGATGCCGAACAAGCTTTACGTAATCGACTTCAAGAAACACAAAGACGTTCTGAACTTCGATATCAATGCGGGACTGGGGCACCTTGCCTACAAGCAGTCAATGCAGCGGCACACAGAGGACGTGCTGTTTTATCTTTGCCATAAAACCTTCGAGTACGATGAGGGGCTCAAGGAGTGGGGCGATGGCTGGTGACTGTTCCGAATATCGCTACTTTTGGAACGCAAAGCGTAACCAGATAGCTGGTGCGCTTTTTTGGGCAGCGGTCTCGGTGGACTGGAAACGCTGGCTCAATGCCCCCTACTTGCCCCCTATGGCCAACCAGCGGCCAATTAAAAATCACGTAACCTATTGAAATCATTGGTGACCCCGAGTGGATTCGAACCACTGACCCTCAGATTAGGAATCTAAATCTGGTTATTGGCAGCAATCCTCAATAATTGTATTTATCCTTCAATTTCAGCATTTTAAATAATCATTAGTCTGCATATAATCATCTTGGTTTTCCCTAAAGTGGTAGCTATATGGTAGCTATGGAACTGTAGCTACCAGGCCCCCTGCCCTATGTCACCGAGACGAATTGCCAAGATCACACTCACCGTTGTCCAGTCGTTGCAGCCTGGCGAGATCGTCCACGACAAGGCGCTCAAAGGCTTCGGCGCGCGCCGTCAAAAGGACAGCGTCAGCTACTTTTTAAAAACGCGGATTGACGGTCGCCAACGTTGGATCACCATTGGGCGGCACGGAGCTCCTTGGACGCCAGACACCGCCCGCAAACAAGCCATGCGCGTCCTCGCGGACCCCTCGCATGCTCAACTCAAATCATCATCACCCAAGCTCACTACCTTCGCCGACGTGGCCGCAAGTTTCATGACCCTCCATGGCCCAAAACTCAAACGCTCCACACGCGTCGTCTATGAGTCACTTCTGAAGGTGTATTTGCTACCCACCTTCGGCACCACGAACATAAAAACCATCACACGCGCCGACGTGAGTTCTGCCCATGCTAAATGGGGCGAGAACCCACGCTCCGCCAATCACGCCCTTGCTGTGCTATCAAAAATCATGAGCTGGGCCGAAGACCAGGGCTACCGCTCCGAAGACAGCAATCCATGCCGTCGCATCCAGCGCTATAAGGAACAAAAACGCCAGACGTACCTGACCACCGACGAGCTTTCGCGACTTGGAGCAGCACTCGACAAAGCTGACGCCGAATGCCTCACTACCCCTTACGCAATTGCGGCGATCCGATTGCTCGTACTTACAGGCGCTCGCCTTTCCGAGATCCTCACCCTTGAATGGGCTCATGTCGACACGGAACGCCAGATCGCTTTCCTGCCCGATAGCAAAACCGGCGCAAAACCCATTCTCCTCAACGACGCTGCACTTGCCGTCATCAACACCTTGCCCCGCATCCACGGCAATCCCTACATCATTATTGGAAAACGCGACGGTGCCCACCTGGTCAACCTCACCAAACCGTGGCACGTCGTCCGCAACCTTGCCGGACTCGATCATGTCCGCATCCACGACCTCCGCCACACCTTCGCCAGTCATGCGGTTTCTGCCGGAGCATCCCTGCCCGTCATCGGTCGCGCCTTGGGGCACAGCCAACCGCAAACCACGGCACGCTACGCACACCTTGCTGACGATCCGGTACGTCAGCTCACCCAGTCGACAGGTGCATCACTTGCCCAGGCGATGAAACGACAATCCCCGTAATCGCAACCCTTCTCCCCAAAATTAAAAAAGTTCAAAATCAATATTAGGAGGGCTTTATCACTGGTATGTGCTGGATGTTTGCATCCACTACAGTCGGCACGCTGTTATTTCTTAACGTGCGCATCAACCAACCTTCAAAATCCTTTTGCCGACACGATTTCAACTTTGACGCCGCGAGCGCCATCAATCCTTTGTTGTCGTAAAGGGCCAGTAAACTAGAAAGGTCGCGCTTATCGACCGCCTCCTTAATCTCGTCTTTGAATTGGTCAACGACACTTCGAACATCGAGCTCGCTTGTCTGTTGCTTGTATTCGCTCTCAATCTCATCGGTTGTACTCGCAGCGCTGAGGTCGAGCTTCTTTAGCACTCTGTCGATGTGCCGTTTTGCGTACCGCAAAGCGATCTTCTCGATTTCCTCGTCCGAGTTGATACTGTTGAAGATATCATCCGCTAGCGCCGCTAGGCGCGTCTCCAACTCTTCTCCGCCATAGCCTTCAGCCTCCAGTATTGCGCGACCTACGTCTGGAAGCAGCACCACATTCTCGATTTCGACCACTGAAAGCGTCTCGATTCCAAGATCGCTTAGGTACTTTTTGTCATCATCGCTGCGGTGATCTGCATCTACAATCCCTGAGCAGGTGATCCGTGTTAATTCCGCGTTGGCACGCATGGTTACAACAGCATGAATCACTTCCGTACATGAAGAGCGAGGCACCACCGTCCAATTAGGGTAACAGCATCTGTAAAATCCAAAATCGAGGCTCGACTGGTCGCCTTCGACAAACAGGATTGGTCGCCGGCTACCTAGAATCAATGTTGCTAGCTCTTCCCTAAAACCCGTATCTTCGGGAACTTCCTCTATGGCCCATTGAGGCGTGGGACTGTAATCGTTGATCACATATTTCTGTCCAGTCCGCGCAGCAGCAAAATCAAGATCATGTGTAATAAACACGAATGCACAGTCGGGCCGTGCGGCTTCCAACTCATCCCATAGCTTTGACATTATCGATCTATGAACGTGTAGTTCGGGCTCATCTATGATCAAGACTTGGCCCGCGTCTGCAACGAGTACTTGGCCAATCATGTAAAAGATTGCTCGTTCCCCGTCACTCATACGGGAAGCTTTATAGGTCTCGTCCGAATTAGGTAGTGAAACAACAATGTCATCACCCGATATGTGCAGAACACGATGCGGTAAAAGCCCTCCCCATATATCCTTCAGCTGATCTAGCTTTGTAAATTGAAAATCTCCTTTTGCCTCCGGCGCTCCGGGCTTGCTGTTATTATACGCCTTGAGTGACGTGTTGGATTGCTCAGCAAACAAAGCCTGTATGAGGTAGTCGAAGTCATTTAGCAGCTGGGTTGCTTCTTTACCTCCCCAACGATTCCCCTCCCTATGTTGAACTTTCGCATTCTCGTCAGCATTTCCTGTTCGAAGCCCCATCAGTGCTTTCTTTTCGCTGATTTTAGAAACATCTGGATTCAAGCTGAGCGCCCTATGAGCCGATATTCGATGCGCTTTGAGCCCAAGTGCCTTTTCGATATGTACGGCAAGCCGTGTTTTACCCCCGCCATTTGCCCCAACAAAAATCATAGCTCCGCCAGGCTCCAACGTGAAATCCATTAGTCCATCTGGAACTGGAATTGAAAATGTGAATGTCAATTTATATCCCCCGATTAATGTCACATGGCTTTGATAATGGCCAAGTGAACCGTATCATATTCAGGGCATCATGGCACCGTCACGGTCAGCCAGTTAGACTTTTTTGTGCGCACCACAATGATCGACCCACCGCGCGGCAACTGATAGGCGATATTGCGCTATTGCAGGTCTCCGGCTATGCAGAACGTCGTTTAATCGTATGCCCGACTAACTACAAAAACGATTAGACACAATTTCGCCAACGCGTTTATACGGTAGCGCGACACACCGTAAATTCTACTCCCCGCATACTCGCAATTGCGACGAGTCTCTTTTCCAAATAGTCGTTCTGCCGTAATCCATAATTTCTGCTCATATACAAATCCGCAACACAGCATCCCCACAAAATCGACCAATCGTTTGACCAGATCGCCGCTACTGCGTGACGCTGCAATCACAGGAACGCGCATGGTCGCTGTTCCGAAAGACCATTTTTAATGAAAGTCGTAATTCATGATTATCGGAGTTCTGCAACAGAAGGGGGGCGTCGGAAAAACAACGCTCGCGCTCAATCTGGCCGCCGCTTACGCCAAGGAAGGCCTCAAAGTTCTCCTCGTTGATGCTGATCCGCAAGCCAGCTCCTTGACGTGGTCGAGCGTGAGAGAAGCCAAGCCCATCTTCGCCGTTGTTGGCATGCCGAAACCCTCACTACACAAAGACCTTCCCGTTGTCGCCAAGGACTACGATCTGGTCGTCATCGACGGTGCACCCCAAACCAGAGAACTTGCTCGATCAGCCATCCTTGCCAGCGACTACGTATTGATCCCAGTGCAACCGTCACCATTCGACGTCTGGTCGTGCAGTGAGATCGTGAGCCTCATTACCGAAGCCCAACAGTTCAAGTCCAACATCAAAGCTGGATTTGTAATCAATCGTAAAATCGGAAATACGGTCATCGGCAGAGACGTCAAGCAGGCCTTTGAGCAGTTTCCATTCCCGCTACTCAAATCCCACATCAGCCAACGCGTCGCGTTTGCGGAAGCCGCCGCTCAAGGTTTGACCGTCATCGAGACTGCGCCGGATTCACCGGCCGCCTGGGAAATTTACGGGCTTACGGATTTACTGAAAACCGCAACGAACGAAAGGACCGCCGCATGAGCTCCAAAACCATTCCCTTTAAGCAACCGGGCGAACTGCCCAAGCCTGCCGATGACTGGGTAGGGGCGCCCCAACAACCCGCAGCTACTAAAAAACCGAAGGTTGTCGGCCAAACCAAACGGCTCACGGTCGACGTGCCCGAAAATCTTCACCGGCGCATCAAAGTTCATTGCGCAGGGGAGGGGACGCAGATCTCCGACGTCGTTCGCGATCTCCTATTGGAACAGTTTCCCAATATCACTGAGACGTCCTAATCCGCGTGAGCACCGTGAGCGACGCATACCGAGACAAACTTGAACAGGCAATCGATGTCCTGGCTGTCCGCGCAATCCAGGATGACGCGGCTCACAAGACACTCGCACTCTCACTCATCGACGACGTTTCCGAATATATCAGACACCAGGGCAGGGGACTGCCCAAAGCTGCCGAACAGATGCTGGTCGAAGCCACCAATGCTACCAACACCAATGAGATTCCCCGCATTATCAACCGCCTCCTGGAAGCTCTCGCCATTGCCGAGCGCCATCAACAATCGAACAGTAAACGAACCACTCAATCCAAGCGTCGCACCACCCCCTAGCGCGGCCCACCATTCCGTTCGAAATATCGCTTGCAAAAACCAACGAAGGCACGACCCGGATCACGAGGCCGTTCACAGTCACCTTCCACCATCCAAGCGCGCCATTTCTCTTCCAGCAGATACACATCCCAACCCGGAGCGACTTGCCGGGCGTCATGCATGATTTCAGGATCGAGATGCAATGGCATCTCATCGCGCGACTGTTCAAGCTTCGCGAGCACCTTGCGCGACGTGAACACCACCATGTCACCTTCACGCAGCTCAACCTCATAATCTGGAAGGTGCTGCTTCTCGGCAATCTGGCGCACATTCATACGGAACTTGCGCAGCGTGTCCGTTGATCCACTTTTGGACTTCAACAGCTCCAACGAGATTTTCCACGACGACTGCGCCCCGCAGTGCTTGCGCGCGATTTCATAGATCCGTTTATCTATGGGCTTGCGCAGCCGGAAGTAATCTGGATGTAGGGTGAGAACCTCCTGACTTTGAACCGCCCGAAAGAACCAATCGGACAGTTTAATCCGCACTTCCATGATGCGGCCGGTCTTAGGGTGGCGCGCGACTGAGGCGCTATCAACGAGCCCGAAAATATGCCGCTCTTCGCTGCCACCGGTCTTCACATTGGTCTGCACCTGCGTACCCTGCAACCTTGCGAGCGCATCGCCTAACAGCTCATAATCTCGCCCGCCGGTGTGTCGGTTCGTGAACACCAAGACGTCGTGCGCCGTCAGCAGCAGTTCTTGCGAGATCGGCCGGCCTTCCTTACGCGCCGCCATCAACTGGCTCGCCGCATAGATCAAAATATCCTTGTCATGAACCGTCGCCATGCCCTTAACGCTCGGCACCACTTCCAACCAGTGGTCACCGTTCTCGTAGCGGCGAATCCGCGTATCAGGCCTGGTGGTCAAAGAGAAGAACGGATGCTCCATGCTGGCCATATCGTCCTTCAGCACAGCATCGGCGACGTCGCACAAAAACAGCTCCCCTTGGGGATGGCGCACCGGAAGCAGGGCATCCTTCGGCTTATCCGCCTGCTCCGGAACCTTCGTCCGTACACGTTCCGTCACGTTTCTACTATTCGGGATATCGCGAACAGCGTCAAGGATTTCGGGATATCACGAACACGTTGGTGCCTATCGGGACATCAGGAACGTTGCATCTCACCATCGGGACTTCGCGAACGTTTGAGTTCACTTTCGTGACATCAGGAACGCCTGCGCTTCAATCGGGACATCGAGAACATCTGCGGCGTTTCGCGACTCCGAGAACGTGCCACCCAAACGGGACATCGCGAACAATTCTTCGGGATATCGCGAACCAACTTTCGGGACATCGCGAACCCCTGTGGATAAGTAGCACCAATAAAACAACGGTTTGGACCGAATTTTCGGTCCTTAACACACTACTTAACCCAAATATTTAACACACACCCACCCAGACCGAAGACTGAGGATAACTCTGTTCCTAATCCAGGGGATGGAATTGGCTAAATAAATGGATGTAGGGGAGGGGCTTTGTTTTCGGGACATCAAGAACACGTACACCACGAGGGCCGTCTTTCCCGATTCCAATTCATTCTCAAGTTTTGAGGCCTTCGGCCATTTTTGGATTTAGAGCTTGATTTAGTCTTACTCGCACAGCGCGCGCATTCCACATTGAATTAGGGATGGATGCCGAATTTGTACCCCTGTTCCGATCATACAAAGTCACCGTCGGCGGCTGATGCGAACTCTAACCCTTATGCTCAAAACGTCTGTGGATCGTCCCCGCATCGCGCCACAATCTCAATCAACCCTCCAAGCATGTAGAAGGCGGGAAGGGGGGCGACATGAAACACCTAATCATCGCGATTGCGGTCATTGGCATGACCACCGAGTGCATCGCTCATGCATGTGAAATGACACGCTTATCTGATGGCCAACACGCCTTCACCCGTAAACCGATACGCGGTGTCAACCCGCGTCTGTCGCGTGGCTTTGGCGTGCGTTTTCACCCCCAGCTGGGACGAAGGTTCAATCACACTGGCATTGATTGGACAGCTCCCATCGGCACCAAGGTTGCAGCTGCCGCGTCTGGTCGGGTGACTGCCACCACCAAAGACGATACTGGCATCACGATAACCATCGATCACGGTCATGGCTGGGTCACGCGATACTTAAACCTTGGCTTGTCTGCCGTCCGTGAAACCCAATGCGTCGAGTATGGTGAGCTCATTGGCACGATCGGAGGCGCCAAGGCATTGTCCCATCCGCATCTGCACTTCGAACTCATCGTTGACGGTGAATTTGTCGATCCTCTCAGCGCGCACGAGCGGCTGAAATCTTTGCGGATTGACCGCTGACATCATCTTTTCTTTTTTCCAATGCCAGAAACGGTGATGTTCTTAACACAGGATCCTTGAGCGGCAACAATTGTAGGCTCATGCGAAGCAATGTCAGATGTTGTTGCAGTCATTGCTGGCGGATTTGCAATAATTACTGAAAGGCGACAGAAGAAAAAATGCTCTGTAAATCAGCAAGTTAACTGCGCATAATAATCGTTATGTTAAACGGCGGCTCACACCTTACTTCGACCTTTTACGCCGTGCTCCATACAGTTCGCGTTCCAGCTGCATGATCTCTGATTGAAGTGGCCACAAGGCTTCTCTTAGCTCCTCATAGAGCGTGCAAATCTCATCAGCATCATCCAGGCGCCCGCTGCGCACAGCATCCCGCGCACCCTCTCGTAACCTTTGCAATTTCTGTTCGATTGCGAGTTCTTCCCGGCCCAATAACAACAATCGGCATTCGAGGTCGCGTTCACTTTCGGCCATCAGGCTGGGAACTTTTTCAGTGCCTCATCGACCCGCGCAGATAACGACCGTAAACGCTCTCCAACATCGAGCATTCTGCCAGCAATCGCCCCCAGCTCCCCACCCTTGGCGGCTTCAGCTGCACAACCTTCATGAAAATCACGCCACTCGTCAGCGCTGACGCTCTCGCTCAAGCTCAAAGATGGTGACAAATTTTTCGTACGCGGCTCCATCCACAAAGCGTGACCCAACAAGTCGTATACATCAAGGGTAATCATCGACGAGACAAACCGATGCAAACGCGGTTCTACTAAGCGCGCCGGAATATTTTTTGGCGGTCGCTGTAGGTCACCAACTCGATCTTATTCGCGACAAACTTTGTTCTCGTGCGGCAGCAACGACACGAACGAATTCAATTCGATTCTGTTTGTGCTCACCTGCCGCAATTCCTGCCCCTCCCTTTTGCAGGCTAGCGCCATGACCAATCAGCTCTGGAAGTTCTGGAAAAATGTCCACGCGTCAAACCAACCAATCCGCAAAATCGGCGAAGCGAACACCCAAGGGCATGTATCGCATCAGCCCCGACCGCATCGAATCCTATCTCAAGCTGTTTCGTGCTCAAGAAGGGCTTTGCTTTTATTGCCGCCAACCCATGATCATGCCGTGGCCCGGTCTCTACCGCCTGCCTGTGCCCGACAAGCAAATCACACGCGAACACCTCATCGTCCGCAAGAAGAGGCCCAAAGGCGCGCGCAGTCCGATCGTTGGAGCGTGCAAGGCCTGCAATCATGACCGGGGCGGAAGACCCAGTTGGGCTGCATATCTGTGTTCAAAGCAGGATTGGGGGCCAAAATGAAAAGCAGCCGCGCCTTGCGCCGCCGGTTCGACGAACTGATCGCTGAGGTTGATCTTCGTCATGCGGACGCCGCACGCAATTTTCATGAAAAAGAAATGTGGCGCCAGATGCACCCGTTGATGTTGTTGTTTCTAAAGGGTGCCATTCGCCGATTGGAAGCCAAACCCGATCCACACCAATGGACGGCACGCGATCACTTGTATATCGCCATTGCCTACGTCGCGACCCATGACCACCTGGATGACTTGCGCTAGCCGCCAAACGTTTGGATGCAGTGGCGTTTCATTGGTCGGGCTTAGGGACCCCAGGACGTGCGACGAGGTAATAACTCTGTATCGTAGTCAGTACGTTAAGACCCAAGGGTGAGCCTCGCTCAGGACTCACCAAAGAAACAGCACAGGTTATGCCATTCTCCGCCATCCCTCGCGCTCCCACCCGCTGGCGCGCCTGGGGTGAAGGCGGGCGCGCGATGGACGGCTCCGAAGAAACAGCATCGGACCCGTGATGCTTGTTAAAGATCCAATAGGCAACCAGCGGTCCGGTCCCACTAATTTTCAATCTCTGATGCCTCCTTACTAAGCAATCGTATTGCCAGCGTATGCACGAGGGCGCACGATTCTTGCGACAGTAACGCAAGGAAAGTGAGGACCGTGACCGAGCAACCCCAAGGCAACTTCATCGCCGGCCAAAACCGTTCCAAGGAACAAGGCACAAACTACCCCGATTTCACCGGACGCCTGTCGATCCCAGGCCGGGACCATGAAAACGCCGTAGCCCTATGGGTCGCACGCGACAAGAACGGCAATGTCTACTTTTCCGGGCGCATGGACCCCACGCCCATCACAGATAATGTGAAAACCCAGATTGAAAGCCTTGCAGACCGCCCCGTTGAAGACATGACAGACGTAGCCGAAGGCGCGGCCAACTTGAATTTGCGCCCTGGCCAGCTCGTCTGCTTTGCCAATTCCTTCAAACAGCCAGATCCGCGCGACACCACCGAAGAGGCTGAAAAACGTGCCAAGCGCCCTGATTATTGGGGCAGGCTGTTGCCCGGCGATGGCTCACCGGTCGTTGCGATCTCCATCTGGCTCGATCAGGATCGCTACAAGCGCCCGATCCTGCGTGGTGCAACAAGCTATCCGATCCCAGGTATGCAACCGGGTGATGAAGTCGGCCCCAGACCCGGTGACAATGAGTTGGCAACCCCAAAAATCACGAAACCAGACAATTCCGAACGTGACCGCTCCTAATAAAAGTATTGCGGTGATAAGTTCAATTATTTTATTGACAAAACCTGCGCGGACTCAGGCCTTAACGGAATTACGTTAATCATTGCAGTCGCAAGTATTAATGAAATGGCTTTAAAGAAGTCGGCGGCATTAGTTTATTTGATTCAAGAAACAAAACGACACGATATGGCTTTGTATTTGACCCAAATATAAGGTTTATTAACCATGCCGCATTTGTCGCGGTATCGTCCGAGTATATTCCCACACAATTGGAAAGGAGAAGCGACCCATGCCGGGCCAAGCGCAATCAGGATGTTTCGGAGGGTGCGCACTGGCCGGTAATGGTACGTCCAGCCGGTTCGAGTGCCTCACCCATTATCTGGCGAAGCTGGAAAAGTTTGCACAAGGGAATTCACAAGTTTCATCGCTGGTGAATGATGTTACCCAATGTGTTGAACGCAGTCTGGCTCGCCCAATCACCCCGGGAAAAACTTTCAACTGCAAACGCACGCCGTTTTGTCCTGAATGCAACAAAGAAAAGGACAATCTTATTCGGCGGCGGATGATGTCGGAAATCGCCGGGAATGGAAAATTGGCAGAGTCCACAATCGGGGGCTCATTTGCCGCAAAGGAGGTTGAATGGAAAAAAACACCGGAGGCCATCGAGCATGCAATTGCGACGTGGGGCAACACGATTCGGACAAAGGTCTTTAAGCACCGCGTCGCTGGTTGGGGACGCGCGATGGCGCTCAAACCGAATGACACCAAGGATGCAGCTCATGTGGTCATCAATGTTGTCATGAGATTGCACGAGGAGGCCTCAAAAATCGATCGCGAAGCCATCTTCTACGCAATTGCTGGCACGCTTGCAGTCTATCGATATCGACCGGTCAAGGTTGTTCACCTGGCCGACCTGCAAAAGGAACGCTCATCGCTGTCATTCAAGGCCTTCGACTTGGCCAACTTCTGCCACCTTGTCGAAGGTCCGTTGCAGGCCGATCCAGAACTCCTCTGGCCACTGCACAACGCGTTGAAAGGACGCCGCTTGGTCGCCTTTGGAGGAAGTGCCGCAAAATAGCTTAACGCCAAAGCCTACCGCTGGAGTCCGGCGGTAGGCACACCCTCAAAACCAGTGAAGTGACCCCAAAGGAGCGAACCCATGTCCGCACCTAACAGCGGAGCCTTGCCGAAATCCTCTCGAATGTATTCCACCGAGCAAGCCGCCGACTACCTCGGTGTCGGCAAAAGCACTCTGGAGCGCAAGCGTCTCGATGGGACCGGACCGCGCTTCTGCAAGATCGGAGCTGGGACGCGCGCCCGAGTTCTTTACCCCGAGCACGAGCTCAACGCTTGGCTGGAAAAGCACACCTTCTCATCGACCAGCGAATACCAGACGCCTGGCAGATAAGGGCTGGCCCATCATGACCGTTCACCAGAAATTTCTGACCGCCACACCTATCGAGCGGCGCGTCATGGCAATCAATCTGAAGCGCGCAGCCACCTTTGAGTTGGCACATGCCGTTCGGCAGGCGTCACAGGATACGAACCCGGACGATGCCACCTGGTTCGCGAGAATAGCCGATCGTATGGAGGCCTGCGCTGCCTCCTACCGGGCCTATACGATCACACCTGAAAATGACGCCACGTATCTCAAGGTCTCCCACAAACGGGCATGCCACAAAGATGTGCTGTGCGATCTCTGCGCCGGAAAAACATCCCGTCGCCGTGTGCGCCAGTTTGCAAGCGACGTGGAGTGCATTGTCGCTGAACAGCCCAGCCTTCCATTCGTCCTCGCGACCTTTACGCTCCCCAACGAGCCCCTCGATCATCTCTCAGACATGCTCGACAGCCTTGATCGCGCCTACGCCAAGTTGATGCGTCGCGCATCCATCAAACGCGCCGTCCGTGGCTCCATCGCCTCGAAAGAAATTGCTATTCGGCGCGACGATAAAGACCAACCGATGTCCGGCGGTCATCTTCACGCGATGTGGGTCATGCACGCTGATTACTTTGACCGCAGCCAGGATCTCTACATCGATCAGGCCGAACTCACCCGGCTGTGGAGCGAATGTGCCGAAGCCGGACCGGGTAAGAAATACATCGTCGACATTCGGCGCATCCGCGATGCACGCGGAAAAACAAATCCCAACGCGGTTTATCGCGGTCTCAAAGAAGTCCTCAAATATCAGACAAAGCCCAGTTCCGTCGTGCGCATGACGCCCCACGGGCTTGAAGCCGACCCAACCGTTGCCGTAGCCCTCCTCAAGGCAACCTACCGCCGCCGCATGGTCCGGACCGCTGGCCTCTTCCTCTCTGCACGCAAAAAACGTCTCGCCTTAAAGGCAGAGGAGGACCTCCTATGACAGGCTTCAAACTCGATACCGGCAGCCGCTGGTTTCTCTTAAACATCGGCTCCGAAAGCGCCGTCCACCTGGAAGGCGTTGCGCGAGAGGCAGCTTATCCAACCGATGGCCTCGTGCTCGCCCTTGAGCTTGAGGACGGCTCAACCGCGCGCCTTGAAATCATCGCTCCCAAAGACCTTTGGGGATTTGCCGACTGGCAGGCTGTCGGACTCATCAAGCCGTTCTGCCTCCCGCTTCAGCTGACCCAGATCGCACCAGGCCGCATCCGCGCGAACCTGCGCGACGATGCTCTCGCACGCGACCTCGCCCAAGCAGTTCTCAACCTCATCCACAATCCCAAGAATCCGGCGTCCATAGCGCCGGTGTCACTGCCCACCAATGCGAAATCCAAAGGAGAAACATCATGATCAATTTTGAGGGTGAAGCCCTTTTTGGCCGCTTCAAAAAACTCAACAGCTTCAAGAACGTTGACGAGAAATCCGGCGAAACCAGTATGAGCTATTCCTATCTGGTGATCGTCGACTTTACCGCTGAGTACCGCAACCTTGTTAGAATCTACATGCCCAAAGGCATCGTTCCCGACGAATTAGAAGAAATGCACAAATACGCATTCCCGGTCGTGTCTTACGACAAAAAAGACGGCTCAAAAGGTTACCGGCTTCAAGAAAACGTCGATCCCTATCACATCAGCGAAGCAAGCTGAGCCGAACAAACTGACCGGCACGGCGCTTCAACTCGTGCCGGTCTCACAGCCAACAGGAGACCACCATGACAAATGAAAAGTTCGATATCGACGGAGACAAATTGGAGGACGTCGAAGACGCAATCCTGGAACAACTCGATCACCAGCGGCGCATTCGCGAGGGCGAAGAGCCCGACGGCTGGCCGGAGCCGCCTGCCGAACCTGTCGCGGTCGATCCCGCTGTTGAGCGTCAGGCCTTTGCGGAATTGCTCGAACTGCTCGCCGAAGACGACGGTGATGCCGACACACAGATTTCCAAGCTCTCTCTCGATGAATTCCAACAAGAAACCTTTGTCACCGAGGAACAATCATGAACCGCCCCGAAAACCTCAAAGCCACACAGATTCCAACCGACCTGTCCGCCTTTTCGCAGTACTTCCGCAGGCCGGGTGAATATCTCTGCCCCGACGCTGTTCCCTTTGACGACCTCACAAAGGCGGTCAAGCGTCATCTGCTCCTCAATGCCCTTCCAGCGTTCCAACAAAGTGCTGAACGCTTCCTCGTCATCCAGGGTGCGCCTGGTATCGGCAAAACGGTGACGGCCTGCGATGCCGCTCTTGGATTCGGGTTCGGTGTTGCCATGCTACCCGCCGCACTTCTCGCCAGTGAATACGAAGGTGGCGCCACGCGAACTCTCGATGCCTTTATGGAGGACGTTGTCCGGTTTTCTCACAAGAACAAACTTCGCATGACGGTCAACATGGAGGATTTCGATCTCAGCATCGCCAGCAAAGCCACCAACATGACCTTTACGATCAATGCGCACTTGTTGACCCAACGCGTCCAGCACATCGCCGACACGCGGGAATTCAAGAACTTTGATGAATGCAGTATCCCGTTCATCTTCACCGGCAACGACTTCCAGATGCGTGAAAGTCTGTTTCGGCCAGGCCGCGCCACCTGGTTCACACATGCGCCGAGCGCCGATGAAAAAGGTCAGGTTGCCCATCACATGCTGCAACCGCGCACGCAGGCGCAGCGCAAGCTGATCGACCAACTGGTGCGCACCTATGCCAATGAGCCCGTCTCGTTTTGGACTTCCCTCAAGAACGATCTGTTCAAAACGCGGCTCGATCAGCTCATCACCGAAGCAATGCCCGACCCAGCCCAGGTAGAAGCCGAGCTTCGCCGGCCGCTACCTCTGGATCGAACCACCCTGCAAAAACTGGCCAAAGAACGTTCCACCACACGAGCAACACGCTTCCTTTAACCACAACCACAAGGAGACCTGCGATGGCACCCGCCGTCATGACCAAACCGCGCCCAAACCTCAAAGCAACGGTGATACCAAAATCGCTGATGCGCATTACCTGCCTTGGAGACTTCATGAAAAACGTTGGCGCCTCTGATGAGGCAATCCGCATTGCCCAGGAAGGCTGTGCGGACGGGACAGTCGCCGGTCTCACCATCGCTGGCATCGACCACGAAGGTTACATTTCAGACGAGGCGACGCTCCTCTTCGAGGAGCTCTTGGAAGACACCAAAGTCTCCGTTGATGTTTCCGATGGGCGCAGCATGATCGAGGCCGTCAGCAACCGGTTCGGCCACGCTGTGGCCTACAGCGTTGCAACCATGAAACGCAAAGGCCTGTCACTTCTCTATCGCTGGCATTTCACACCACGCGTCAATGCCAACCAAGAACTCTTCGAAGCAACCTGCACCCGCTTCAATCTGGTTCCCGGCACCAGTGGCCCCACGCATCGCCCAGGTCATGCGCCGCGTCAGCTCTTCGAAATCCGGCCCGGCATCGACAAGGGCATCCTTTACAGCCATGCGGTCAGCCGCAGGACGAAAAAATGATCGCAAAAGCACTGGCGCGGTTCCTCGCAATTGCGACGTCCCGCAAATCCGTAACGTCGGCAGCCGCGCCAGCGCCCCTCAAACCATCGAAACCGTTCCGCCCATTCAAACCACAAGGCCAATCCCCGCACGACGAGGTCTGGCTGACATGGCGCAACCACCTGAACAACAACCCGAACATGACCTGGCCAATGTTTATCAACGACCTCAAAGCGCGCAACCGACGGCTCGATGCCAAGGTCGCCGAACTTGAAGCCCGGCTGACCAAGATCCAATCCCACCCGAGGTTGACCAAATGAAGCAACCAACGCTGGAGCAGCTGACCACCGCCGAAAACCTACTCGCCAGCATCGAGAAGAAGCAAAACCGCATCCGCAATCTAAAGGCGCTCATTACCGCTGCCGAGCTGGCAGAAGGTGCCGAGCACAGCGCAATCTACGCAGCGATCAATTACGATGCCGACCCGAACCGGCTGACAAACGCCTGCGCCCACTACCAACGCGCCAATGACGTCACGCGCCAAACCATCGACCAGTCCTATCGGTTTCTGCTCGCCTCCATGGCCGAAGCTCTTCTCCCCGGAGGCAAACCAAGAAAGGTTGATTTCGACGCGCTTCAGCAAGCAGCACGCCCTTTTCTGCTCGGGCCTTTTCTCAACCTGACCGTTGGCAAGGTCTTTCCGCGCCTCTGCCTGAAAACTTCCGATCCTGACAAAGGCAAGCTCACCTACATCGTCTCTGGAGGCCCGGTTGAATCAACCGAATGGCGCCAGCAAATTCCGGCCATGAACGCTTGGCTCGGTGGCGAATGGACCGTTGAGTGCTACAACGCAACCACCATCACGTTCCTCCGCCGTGAGCCCCTGCCCGATGTGATCCCGTTCGATCCTGCAATGCTGAAAGACGGTCATCTCTTCCTCGGGATCGATGTCGAAAAACGAGTGCCCTTCTACGTCCCGATCTCGGAGATGACCCACACGCTTGTTTGCGGCACGACAGGGATGGGAAAGAGTAATGGCCTTCACATTCTGTTGCGGTCGTTTCTTCACAACATCGAAGATTTCGACGCGGTCCACCTTGTGTGTGGCAAAGGCGGTGTCGCCTTTCGCAGGTATACCGGTATCCATCCCAAGGTTCATACTTACAGCGAACCTGAAGAGCTGTGGAAGCTTGCGAGCGACCTGGTTGTTGAGATGAAAGCACGCAACGCTCGGATGGTGGAACGGGCGGAAGACAATACCTACTCCGGCTTCATCGCACTCGTGATCGACGAGTTCGGCGCCTTCAACATCTGCGACAATCCCGATCGGAAGTCAGACGAGCACAAAGCCCATCACGCCTTCATGACCGCGATGATGCATCTCGGCAAGAGGGGTAGGAGCACAGGCATTAGGCTGGTTCTGACGACGCAAGAGCCAACTGAACGAGACATCTCAGCAGGGATCAAGAATGTTTTGCCCAGTGTGCTAGTATTTCGCCTTCCGCTGGTGCAGCATGCCACTTCCGTATTTGGTGACTTGGCGGATTTGCCGAGCAATCCCAGATGTCTTAATCGAGGACATGCGATTTTCCGTTCTACTTTCTCACATCACGCCGAGCTTCTTCAAGTGCCCCTTTTCAGCACGCAGCGTGTACACTTTTAGCCAGTGCGGCTCATTTTGATCTAGAGTGGATGCTGTTGCTGTATCCTTTCAAACGTCTCATAATCATTATTCTCAATATACTTTAAAGCGCCAATATACTCGCTGAGCGCTGATTCAAGACCTTCGGGATCATCACAAATTCGACGAGTGACTTCCTGTTTCAAGGCTTGCGTCACCGGAGGAAAATCTTTCATGTAAGTCGAGCACAGATCCAAATAAAACGGTGCAAATTTAACGGGATCCCTTCGAGCCCATTTTTCGACTTTCAAAAGGAAATCCATGTTATCGGGCTTTCGCTGGGCTGCGGCCTTGCGAACGGCGTTTACAGCTGCGTACCCACCATTAAATGCAGCTCGCTGCAACAATGACACGACAATACGACCTAGGCTCATCCAATTTCCCTCTTACAATATACAGTTCGATGATGAGAAGAGAATGTGGTCTTGATAGGGTACTATAGCCACGGTGTCAGCTGTCAACTGTCAACTGTAGACCTTCAACCGGCACCAATCGATCGACCTTCTGCTTCGCTCTTCCTAGGAGAACCCATTGACGGACGTATTCATCTCTTATGCTCATGCGGACAGCGCGATTGCAGAAAAACTAGTAAAAGTGCTTGAATCGTGCGGGTTAAAGTTGTGGTGGGATCAGGATCTTAGGTCAGGTGACCGGTTTCACGACTGCATAGAAGAAGAAATTGCACGCGCTCGATTTGTCATTGTGCTCTGGAGTAAGCAAGCTCTCGGTAGCGACTACGTAAGAAGCGAGATGGAGGAAGCTCACAAACATAAAAAGCTCATCCCTTTGCTCCTAGATGACACTCCCGCTCCAATGTCAATTGCTAACATTCTCCACCTCGGCGACCTGCGAAACTGGAAGCCGTGCATTGACGATCTAATTGCTCGGCTTGGCGTGGAAAGACCTACTAACTCCCATCCATCTTTCCGATGCCTTGACCGCGACACTATTGATGCCGAACTAAATGATGCCATCAACCAACTCGCAGAAGCTCAAACTAAGCTAGCTGAGCAATTGATGTCGCGAGCTGCAACCCCCGACCAGAAGAACGACGCTCTCGCGATTTTGCAGAATGCCGCTTTTCTTGGCTACGCCCCCGCGCTTTTTCGGCTTTCTGAAGCATACTTTTTAGGAAACGATATTGAGAAAGATCACCGTAAGTCTTTCGCCTTGGCTGAAGCAGCACACGCGCAAAATCTAATCGCGGCAACAACCTTGCTGGGATTTCATTATGAAAATGGATTAGCAGTCGAACCAAACTTCATTATCGCTCACAAGTTGTACTCGCAGGCCGCACAAGAAAACGAACGATCTGCGATGTGGCGACTTGGAGAAATGATGTTGACAACGGCATCGGGACAGCGAGACACCGGGACCGCTTTGAAACTCTTAAAACAATCGGCATTGCTCGGTCACGCAGGAGCAATGTGTTCACTGGGGAAGATTTACGAAGAGGGTATCGGCGTTGAGAGCGATCTCGAGGTTGCCAAGAGTTTTTATGAAGACGCTTGGACAGCTGGTGAATTATGGGGTGCTTTTTTTCTTGGTCGAATGCTGCTGAATAAAGTTTGCGGAAGAAGTGCTGAAAAAGAGGCCCGCACTTGGTTTAACCAAATAACTCACGAAATTCATTGGGCCACGTATTACCTAGGGCAGCTACACGAGCAAGGCCGAGGCGGGGACGAGAACCTTATCGCTGCAGTAAACTACTACCGAGACGCATCAGATCGGGGCAACTTGTATGCGCCGCTTGCCTTGGTGCAATTGATTCGGCGTGAACGACTTTCATTAAATGATCTTGGAACAGTCTACGACATCATTTTTCCAGCAGTAGCCGCAGGACACCAGGAAGCAATATTAGAATTGGCCGACGCATATCAAGCTGGGGATTTGATCGAGCAATCTGCATCTAACGCCAGAAAATGGTTCGAAAAAGCGTCACAGCAGGGGTCCTTGATTGCCAAATGGCGCCTGGCGATCCTTTACGATGAGGAAAGAGGTGGCGTTCATAGACCGGGCGATGCTGCTCGACTTTTGCTTGAGGCTGGAGCTAAAGGGCTTGAATCTGCGGAAAAAGCTTCGAGCGAAGGATTCCCTGATTGGTCTACTGCGCTTCGCGTCGAGATCCAAAAACATCTGAACAAAGAGCTGGGGTTGACTTCGCCAACTGACGGTGAATGGAATTCGGATTGGTCAAAATGCCTTAAACTTTATTTCGAAAATTTTCGAACCGTAAGAAATTAAACTATCGCTCGTCATGTCTATGTAACGAACAATCACGCAGCCAGTTTGGATCAAGGTCATCGAGGTCCGATCGACGTACATTAGGTGACCCAATTCCTGGCTCAAACTCTTGCAGATCATTGTTTCCGTTCCTTACGATTAAGGTGGGAGCTGCAGTCGGTTGTCTGACGGAACTTGGATGAGGCACTAAACCTGGATTCAGAAGTTTGAGCAGAAGGTCTTTTATGGCCTGCTCTCTCGAAACTGCTTCGCCCATAATGGTTGCTCGCCCAGAGCACCCTTTTCGGCCAGCGTGAATACCGAGTAAAACTGCATAATGCACGCCATTTTTTCGAATTCCACATTTTAGCTCTGGAATACAACCAAGTTCCTTGCAGAATTTCTTCACAATCTCGGCGGCTTGATAGCCATCTGAAAGCATCTTTTCGAATTTAATCACATTATACCGCACCTGCTTTACTTTCGTTGAATTGAGTTTGTCTTCAGTAACCTGGACTGCATGTGGTTTACTATCTATAGAGAGAGACATAATAGAAACTGACAATGGTTGCGGTTCTTCTCTTGATACAAATACAACAGACAACACATGCACATCGATGCGGCAGCGACGACGCGACGGAGGACGTAGCCGCAATAAGCGGCGAGGAGGACGGCGCGGCGGAGCAAGCCCCTCGCAGGCATGACGAGGACGGCAGGCAGGAGCAAGAGGACCGATAGCTGGCAGGTCTCATGCGCTTCATCATAAGCAGGCATGAGAACGCCATGCATCATCGGGCCGGAGTCAGCGCGATCGAGAACGGCGGCTAACAGAGCGCTTAGAAGGGCCTAGGAGCGCCCATCGCAGGCGACGGGGCAGTGTGCCGATTTGAGAGAAAAGTCGCTTCACAGCGACTCCCAGGCGCCATGTAAGATAAATCCAAGCAATCACTCCTGAGCACCAGAAAAAGTCATCAGGGCTCATGCCGCTGACTTTCGTTCCAGCCCATATCCCCCGAAGGTTCGCACTTCCCAAGTTTGTGCATCAACGAGAAACACCCCGGCATCTCCATACGAAATGTCTTCAAGGTATGCCTTGGTATCGCTGAACCGCCTTGGCTTTTCCCATACGCCGAGACTTAAAGCGTCTCGATTATCATCATGGCCAATACCTATGAAGCGAGCCGTTGCGTAGTCGACATCATCCAAACGTTCAGCCATTAGCTCCGCAAGCTGCGCGAGGTATTCTCCGACTGCGTGCCCGTGCCAATGGAGATAGACAACGGGTCCATATTGTTTGCGAGAGTGGTTGTGAAAAATTACGAGTGCGCGATCGCCCATTTGTGGGTTCTTTCATTGTGCTGCACCGTGCCCGGTGCCGGCGTAATCATCCTGCTATGATGACGACGCTTGAAAGCTTGCCACAAAGTTTCTCTTGAAACGGCTTGGACCCAGCCAACAAAAAAGGCGCCGGATAGCAGCCGAACGCCTCGCAGCTAACGCTTATAACGCTCTTCACGTCAGCCATGTGTAGTATGAGATCACTTCAACAAGTTGGCAATAAGCAAAGCGCCCTACAGGGCGCCTCACGTCGACGGCCATCGCTTCCCAGCTGTACCGCCTAAAGAGCCTAGATCGCCTCCCGTCGCCAAGCAACGTCGATGCGCAAATGTGAGTCATTCCTCCGGTGACCCATCGACCACACAGGTCCGATCCAATCACAGGCACTCAATCTTCTATCGCCTTCCAACTGTGCATCTGACTTGTCTTCCCTCGCACTGAGCGGGAGCATGTTCTCGATGATCGTAACCCATTGCCAAAACGCTCAAGGACATCGCCGAATCTATATCGGCGGGAAGTCTAGTATTGAGGGCTGGATCGAACCTGAAAGCAATGGCAGAGCCTGGACCTTCCATATCGATGTTGCCGTCGCCGGTGTGCCGTTATCACCCTACGAGCAACGCCAATGCGCCACTTATTTGCTGCTTCAGCTTGCCCGTATCTTGAAAACTGCCCCCGAACGACTCAAAGGCGTACCTTTTGACTGCATCGCCGCACTACACAACGAAGACCCCTACACTGCGCGACGTGCCGCGTCATCAAAGCGCAAAGGCCCTGAACACAAGTTCGTGGCCGCCGCTCCGGATGTGTCCGTTCTTAGACAAGCCGACCGTCACCAGCGGTCGCATTCCAAAACCTACGCGCGGTCATGATGTTTGAAACAAAAAAGCACCTCGCATGTAGAATCGACTCAGATTGATTCGAACAAGAGCGAGGCCAAGCATGTATAATTTGTTGATTAGCGGGCGAGAAGACGCGTACGAAGACGGTCACTGGGAAATCGAGCGCGATCGCTTCCTCATCTATACATCCGAAACGCTCAAACAACGCTTCCAAGATCTCACCCCAGAGAAAGCCGAGATGCTTCAGAAGTTGCCGACGTTGTTTACCTTTGAACAGGCGAGTCGTGAAGATTGCCCTCCTGTCCAACTTGGTCGCATTACCCTTCTCGATCATACGGCTCACCGACTTGCGATCCAGTTTGAGTTTTATCCAGGAATGCGCGTCGATTACCGTCAGTTTCATGAGCTTCAAAAGAAACTGGGCATCACCAAGAATTGGGAGTTAAACACCACTCACTGGGCGCTCAAAGACATCGACATTCTTTCGACTGGCCTGTTTGAAGCAAAAGAACCCACCCCACCTTTGTCTGACCGCGTCTTTGTCGTACATGGACACGATGGCAACCTAACAAAAGACGTGGCGACATTCCTCGAAGAGGTTGGTCTCACACCGATTGTTCTGCACGAACAAGCAAACCAGGGCCAAACCATTATCGAAAAGTTCGAGCGTTGCGCCGACGTGGGTTTCGCCGTTGTCTTGATGACCGAAGACGACGCAATCGAGAATGGCATGATGCGCGCTCGACAGAACGTCATTTTGGAGCTTGGCTACTTCATCGCCAAGTTGGGCCGCCACCGCGTCTGTGCGCTAAGAAAGGGCCGCGTCGAAACCCCGTCAGATATTTTCGGGGTTGCTTACACAAACGCCAGTACACCGTCATGGCAAACAGAGCTCCGTCGGGAGTTGGAAGCGGCGGGGTACGAATTGCGTTCCATGCCTTCCGGTCAACGCGAGAAGACTCGGGCCTGAATTGTTGAACTGAAGAGTGTATCGCACGTAGCAAACCGACGGTTGAGTCAAGTAGTAGTTATCAATCACTTCCACCAGGAAAGTCGCGTCGACCAAACACGCGGCTGTAAGGGAGGCCCATGTACCAGCATGTCGTTCTCTGTGCCAAATCATGGATGAACTGCCTGGTCATCGGGTCTCCTTCTTTCAAATTGTTGTCCTTCATTGCACTCGCAATCATCCGGCTCAGTTCTGTATTGGATGCAGTACGTTGATACTCCTTGTAAAGGCGTACAAGACCGTCCTTCGCATCCTGCAATTCAATTTCTCGACCAGCCCTATCGAGCATCTCGTATGTAACTGGATCAGCTTCGGTGACTTTTTGCCAATTTGTCGGATTAGCGGGATCAAAGATCAATCCGGAGACGGCATTCGGTGCCCCTTCTGATTCGCACAGAACAAATCGCCAAGCGCAGAAATTATACAGCCGAAAATAACCTGTGACGCGACCGTTCGCATCGCTCGCAACGCAGGCGAAATTGTAATTCGGCCCGAACGGTTCAGTGAACTCCGTTGGTACTGCGAAAACGCCCGGCGCTAACGCCCCGAGCTTCATGCTGAGGTCATCGCATCCATGCCGAACGATGTCCCTGGCCTTCGCGTAGCCCGGCTTGAGTAACTCTCCGTGACCAAGGTGCCGTAGCGCCCATAACGACAGACAGGTCTTCAGCATCGACCGCATCGCCTGTGGGCCACCAAATGTGAGGGCGACGTGTTGTCGGCCAATTCGTTCTGTTCTGCGCTCGAACTGTCCATTCGCCAGCATCTGCCGCACTTCAGCTTCTGACGCGCCCAGCACTCCAGCTATGTTGGGGATCAGGCGTTCTATATCGCCTTCAGGGTCTTCGCTGCCGACACGGATTTCGATTTCTTGCCTGCCATCAGGCAGGTTGGTGATGGAGAAGGGTTTCCCTCCGTCAAGGCTTGGGATACCCCCCGGATCAAGTTTGACAGGCTGCTCGCCCACGTGATGGCCACGATAAGCTGGGGGCGGCCTTCCTTTACCGTCTGGGAAATTCATCAACATGCGGATGAATCTCATGTTTTCCGCAAGTTCGGCGTCAGGGCCGTTGCCCATCTTCGCGTTGCAATCATCGCAGTAGATCCGACGAGACTTCATACGACCACCCCCCGATTGCAGCCATACGTGCTCAGGTTTCGTGGTTGGAGTAAGGGGTGCATCACACAGGATGCAGTTGTGATCGGTCATTGCCACACATCTCGCGAATCAATTCGTCCGAGCTTACGCTGTTCTCGAGTGTCTCGCATGTATTAAAGCATCCGAGTTCTGTTACCCTGTACCTAAAAAACTCTTCTCGCGACACCATCACTTACGGCCGCTACGACTGCCAATCAACACGCTTAGAATGCGTCGAGCCTGACGTCACCCGCCCAAGAACGAGCTAAGCATTTATGTATACGATTTCCGCCTCACGTCGTCTGTATCCCGGGGGTGCAGGGGGCAGAGCCCCCGCCGCCGGTGATTGCGAAACCCGCTCAATCAGCTGTGTCGACAACGTCGATGGTTGCCCAAACCACGGGCAGCCACATTGAAGAAATGAGGAAGATAAGAAGAAGATAGAAGGGACGGGGCGAGGTATGCCTTTGACCCAAAAATAGATCAAAGGCCCTCGCCGACAGGCGTGGCTTGGCAGCCACCTCGCCGCCCCTCCCCGTCCCAAAAGAAGAAAGAAGACCCCATGCCACGAAGGGGCTATCGGAAAGGCATTTCGGATCAAAGGGAACCGGTGTCCCGGTCGGTACGCACGCATATTACCGAGGATGAATTCGCAGCGTTGAAAGTCGAAGCAACTGACCGCGCAATGACGATGTCCAAGTTGCTTCGCCGCCTCATTACGGCTCACCTAAGACAACAGGCCACCGAACTCCCACACCGTCGCGGACCATCAACTACTGCCATTCGCGAATTGGCAAGAACGGGTAACCTCCTCAACCAGCTTGCCCGCCAGGCCAACACCGGGCTTGTGCAGGTCAGTGAGACAGAGATCCGACGGGCCTTGGATCAAGTTCTCACGGCTATCGAGCGGTTTTAGTCATATGCTGGCGAAGGTGGCCCCGCCATCCAACGACTTTCACGCCCTCGCCCGCTATTTCGTCCACGGCAAACCAGGAACAACTCCGAGCCCCAAACGTGTCGCTTGGGTGCTCGCCCAAAACCTCCCCACCGATGATCCCGAACTTGCCGCGACCATCATGACTGCAACAGCGGAACTCTCACCTCGCACCCGCAAAGCCGCTTATCATCTGATGATTTCTTGGCACCAAAACCAAAAGCCGTCATCCGAGGCCATGCAAACAATCGCTCTGGAGACATTGAAACGCGCTGGTCTCGCGGATCACCAAGCCCTAATCATGGGTCATGGCGACACCCCTCACCGCCACTTGCACATGTTGATAAACCGCGTCTCACCACTCACCGCGAAGACGTGGAAGACCTCGAACGATTACGCGCGCTTGGATCGCATCATGCGCGAATTGAGCGACGAACACGGTTTCGCCTACGTGCCGGCACACACGTACAATCCAGACGTTACTGACGAGGCACTCAAGAAACCAAACACGCCAGCCACCCATGCCGCCAAACGAGGAGCCCCAACCGAGCGGCCGCAATGGAGCAAAAAAGCTTCACGCGAGTACGGCGAGAAAATCACCGAGACACTCGACCAGGGTGCGAGTTTGTATGACGTCTTGGCCATGTTCGAAGAAGACGGATTTCAACTTGAGCAAAAGGGACAAGGCTATGTCGTCGGCGACACCACCAGCTACACCAAGCTTTCGAGCCTGGGCCTAACTTTCAGCGCCAACGGACTAGCGCGAAAGCGGCAATCCGCAAAACCGGCGTTCCGGAAATCCGTAAAGCCGCATCGGCGTGAACCGGTTTTCACCGTCGATACGGTCGACATCACACGGGCGATGATTGCCATGGGATTCCTGGAGAGTTCTGCACTTCGCGAGGCTGTCGTCGAGCAGCAAAGATTGCGTGACGAACAAGGTTCGCGAACGCAATTCCTCAAACGGCTCTTGGGCACAAGCAACCAAGGCTCACGCGCCTCCACGGCCTTGAGCGCGCGCGGCACTGTGGCATTTCTTCAACGTTGCCGGAGCAAACGTGAAGACCACAACCACCTGAACCGATAATCCAGCACCTCACGACAACCCAAACTGTCGACAAGCTGCCCAGCCAGCATGCAATCGGATTGCCTCCCCCTCCCCTTCGCCGCAGAATGACCCCAGCAGGGGAACCACCATGATATTTGACGCCACCACACACCCAATTGACCATCGCATCATGTCTTACCGACCAAAATTCGCGGGATACCAGGCATGAACGCTGTAGAAATCGAGGAAGCGATATCGGCGCTGGCCGAGCAGCCGTTCGACGCTGACGAGTTTCCGTTCCAGTTCCTGGAAGCGTTCGGCAACAAGGCGACAACGATCAAGCGGCTGCGTAAGGGCGAGTCGAACAAGTCCGACCTGGGCGGCGTCCTTCAGACCAACAACATCCATATCAAGGTCTGCCCGGAGGGTGAGGTTACGTCCACACTGGCAGCGCTAAAGGATAGCCCAGCAACGACACGCGCCAAGGCCAAATTCGTGCTTGCCACCGATGGCATCACTTTTGAAGCTGAAGACCTGAACTCAGGTGAAACGGTTGCCTGCGACTACAAGGAGTTTCCCGACAAGTTCGGTTTCTTCCTGGCGCTTGCCGGCATCAGCACCGTCAAGCAGGTCAAGGAAAGCTCTTTCGACATCAAGGCCACTGGCCGGTTGAACAAGCTCTATATCGAGCTTTTGAAAGACAACCCAGATTGGGGCACTGCCGCACGACGGCCCGACATGAACCATTTCATGGCGCGGCTGATCTTTTTGTTCTTTGCCGAAGACACCGACATTCTCAACGGCGACGATTTGTTCACTGCAACGGTCGAACAGATGAGCGCGCGCGACAGTTCCAACACGCACGAGGTGATCAGCGAACTGTTCCGCGCCATGAACACAAAAATGGAGGATCGCGGCGCAGCCAAGATCAAGAGCTGGGCGGATGTGTTCCCATACGTGAACGGGGGGCTGTTTTCCGGCTCGGTGGACGTGCCGCACTTTTCAAAGATTGCCCGCTCCTACCTCCTGCACATTGGCAAGCTCGACTGGACAAAGATCAACCCAGACATCTTCGGTTCAATGATCCAGGCCGTCGCCGACGATGAAGAACGCGGCGCGCTCGGCATGCATTACACCAGCGTGCCGAACATCTTGAAAGTGCTCAACCCACTCTTTCTCGACGACCTGCGCGAGAAGTTGGAAGAAGCTGGGAATAGCCCCCAAAAACTGCTGAACCTGCGCAAACGCATGGCAAAGATCCGTGTTTTTGACCCAGCGTGCGGATCGGGCAATTCCTTTTGATCGCTTACAAGGAAATGCGAGAAATCGAGGCTGAGATAAATACGCGACGCAAGGAAAGTGACCGAAAGACGGAGATTCCACTCACCAACTTCCGAGGCATCGAACTGCGCGATTTCCCGGCTGAGATAGCGCGGCTGGCGCTGATCATCGCCGAATATCAATGCGACGTCACTTATCGCGGACAGAAGGAAGCGCTCGCCGAGCTGTTACCTCTGGATGCGATGAACTGGATCACTTGTGAGAATGCTCTACGATTGGACTGGCTAACCATCTGCCCGCCGACTGGAAAGACAGTAAAGCATCACGCCGATGATTTATTGGGCACAGCGCTCGACCAGACCGAAATCGACTTCGAGAATGAAGGTGGCGAGACGTATATCTGCGGAAACCCGCCGTATCTTGGCTCGACCTGGCAATCTGCGGAACAAAAGTCCGACCTAAAAGCAATCTTCGCGCACCGGACCACGAGCTGGAAATCGCTCGACTATGTGGCTGGTTGGTTCATGAAGGCCACAGACTTTGGAATGCACACAAAGAGTAGTGCCGCCTTCGTGTCAACCAACTCGATATGTCAGGGGCAGCAGGTGGCGATCCTCTGGCCGCTGATATTCAAGACAGGAAACGAAATTGCGTTTGCCCATACCAGCTTCAAATGGGCCAATTTGGCGAGCCATAACGCCGGCGTGACTGTGGCGATCATTGGGATTTCCAACCATGCGGGGCAAACTCGCCAGCTCTTCTCCTTAAATGACGAGGGGGCCACGATTGTAAAAGAAACAGAAAATATAAACGCCTACTTAACATCAGCGCCAAACGTCGTCGTCTCAAAGGTAGGCAAACCGCTCAACGGCACAGCAACTATGAACTTCGGAAATAAGCCGGTGGATGGCGGCAACCTCCTCTTGAGTAGGGACGAGGTTAAGGCGCTTGGACTAACACCAGAACAAAAGACTCGTTTTATTCGCAGGGTTTACGGATCGGCTGAATTCATACAAGGCAAAGAACGCCATTGCCTCTGGGTCGAAGACAAGCATCTCCACGAGGCCATGAAAATTGAAGGCATCCAGCAGCGGGTTGAGAAGGTCCATGCCATGCGCCTTGCAAGCCGGGATAAGAGCGCTAATGACATGGCAAAGCGCTCGCACCAAATGCGCGAAATGAATATTGGCAATCGGCAAACTGTCGCCATGCCATGCGTTTCATCTGAGAATCGCGCTTACTTGCCAGCGGGATTGATTGACAACAGATCGACCGTAACGAACCTTTGCTTTGCTTTATACGACGCGCCGGTTTGGAACATAGCTCTACTCGCATCCCGTTTGCATTTGGTTTGGATCGCCACGGCATGCGGAAAGCTGAAAACCGATTTTCGTTACTCCAACACTCTCGGTTGGAACACCTTCCCTGTTCCCAAACTCACTGAAAAGAACAAGGCCGATTTGACCCGCTGCGCCGAAGACATCCTTTTGGCGCGCGAAGCCCATTTCCCTAAGACCATCGCCGACCTGTATGACCCCGAAAACATGCCCGACGATCTTCGCGCTGCCCACGACCGCAACGACGAGGTGCTTGAGCGGATCTACATCGGGTGCCGTTTCAAGAACGACACCGCGCGGCTGGAAAAGCTTTTCGAGATGTACACCAAAATGACTAAAGAAGAGAATTCATAATGACCGATAGCCACACTGACAGCCGAACCCCGTCGATCCCCGAGTTCGAAAGCCTGTTTATCAATAACTACGCGCTCGATCGCGTGGACGCTTATCTGAAACGGTTTAATCCCATCAAAACGATGGGGATGCAACGGATGGAAATCCGACATTCTGCCATCTTGGGGTGGCTTCTCGATCCCCAGGAATCACATGGGCTCGGAGATCAGTTCTTAAAGTCATTCCTTGCCGCTGCCATGCGTGATGAAAGCGGCGAAGACTTGAGCATGATAGCGCTCGAAATTTCTCAAAGCGACTTAATGGACGCCGAGGTTCGACGCGAATGGCGCAACATCGACTTGCTGGTCTTGAGCCGCGCAAATGGCTGGGTTTTCGTAATTGAAAACAAATTCCAGAGCAGACAACACAGCAATCAACTTGCCCGATACCTGGATATTATTCAGGGGATATTTAAGGCGAAACAGGGAGATAAGCACGTTGACCTAAAACCCCACGGAATATTCTTGAGTTTACTGGATGAGGAACCGGAGGACCCACGTTATGCCCGAATACGATATCAGGAAATGCGAGAAATTCTACGGAGCGTCGTAAGCAACCAGGTGCGGCCACTTGCAACCGAGGTGAAGACATTCATTGAACATTATTTGGAAGTGATTGAGGAAGAATCTGGAATGGATGATGAAAAAAATAAAGCGATAAAACTGGCACGCCAACTATATCGCGACCACAAAAAAGTTTTGGACTTTGTGGTGGAACACGGCACTGGGAACGATTTTACTTTCGCCTGTGACGCAATATTTGGCGAACAATTGAAAGTCTATAGTCCCGTGCACATTGCGGGCGAAACATTCATCTACAATAGTGCGTCTTCATCATACGTAAGTTTTTTACCAAAAAGCTGGTTCGATGCGTTTGGCGGCGATAAATACTGGTGGCACGGCTGCGACAATTGGTGGGCCGGATTTCCTGTAATTTGCTGGCTTCAATTGATTCCCCAGAACGACAAAAACCTTGCTCAACTTCGCCTTTATGCAGAGGTTGGTCCTTTGGTGGAGTACGAATTGAGAAAAGCACTAATCGAAGCGATCCAAGAAACAGCAGCGTCTAAAGATCTGCAAAAAGTATCATTCCAAAAAACCGCCACCAACGAAGGGAAAAAGTTCTCGAAATTCCTTACCGATAACAGTATATCAATAGACGACATGAATAACTCAGAGGAAATTGCTGCAAAAATGGAAATTTTATTGAATAGATTCCAGCCGACTTTTGATGCTCTTGCCCAACCCCTTAGTCAGTTCATCGAATACGGCAAGAAAGAAGCACTATGAACCGCGAAAAATCCGTCCCCTCTGTCTCCGTCACCTATGCCCAGAACGGAAGCTCAACCAAGTCAAACGAACATGGCATGCGGCCGATGCAGGAGCGCGCCTATGAGCGCCGGGGTGAACCATACCTTTTGATCAAATCGCCCCCAGCCTCAGGTAAGAGCCGCGCGCTCATGTTCATCGCGCTCGACAAGCTGCACAACCAAGGCCTCAAACAGGCGATCATTGTAGTGCCGGAAAAGTCAATTGGCTCAAGCTTCGCCGATGAGCCGCTCTCCAAGTTCGGCTTTTGGGCCGATTGGACGGTTCAGCCGAAGTGGAACTTGTGCAACGCCCCAGGCGATGACAACGGCGGCAAAGTCAATTCAGTTGGCGCATTCTTGCAGAGCGATGAGCGTATTTTGGTTTGCACACATGCGACGTTCCGATTCGCCGTCGATAAGTTCGGCGTGGAAGCCTTTGATGAGCGCCTGATTGCCGTCGATGAGTTCCACCACGTGTCGGCAAATCCCGACAACAAGCTTGGCGCGCATCTGGGCGAATTGATCGCTCGCGACAAGGTCCACATCGTCGCAATGACCGGTTCGTATTTCCGGGGTGATGCAGAGCCAGTCCTGATGCCAGGCGATGAGGCAAAGTTCGATACCGTTACCTACACCTATTACGAGCAGCTCAACGGCTACAAATATCTAAAACAGCTCGATATCGGCTACTTCTTTTATTCCGAGGCCTACTCCGATGACATCCTCAAGGTGCTCGATCCAAACGAGAAAACGATCATCCATATTCCATCGGTCAACTCACGTGAGAGCACGAAGGACAAAATCCGTGAAGTCGAACACATCATTGAGGAACTAGGCGAGTGGCAAGGCGCTGATCCCGCCACCGGTTTTCAGTTGGTGAAAACTGCCGACGGTCGTGAGCTTCGTATCGCTGATTTGGTCGATGACGATGCGACGAAAAGAGACAAAGTGTCAGCAGCACTCAAAGACCCGGCGCAAAAGAATAACCGCGATCACGTAGACATCATCATCGCGCTCGGTATGGCGAAAGAGGGCTTCGATTGGATCTGGTGCGAACACGCCCTGACGGTTGGCTACCGCTCCAGCCTCACCGAAATCGTGCAAATCATTGGCCGCGCAACGCGCGATGCCGAAGGTAAAACGCGCGCCCGTTTCACCAACCTGATCGCGGAACCGGATGCCTCCGAACAAGCCGTGACGGAAGCCGTGAACGACACACTGAAGGCAATCGCCGCCAGCCTTCTTATGGAGCAAGTTTTGGCTCCCCGCTTTAACTTCAAGCCGAAATACGACGCAACGAGCAATCCGACCGACGGCTTCGACTACGGCGAAGGCGGCTATGATCCGAAAAAAGAAAACGTTGGTTTCAATGACAAAACCGGCCAGTTCGAAATTGAAATTAAAGGGCTTGCCGAACCCAAGAGCAAGGAAGCCCAACGAATTTGCGGAAAAGATCTCAATGAGGTGATTGCCGCGTTTGTCCAGGATAAGACCACGCTGGAAAAGGGGTTGTTCGACGGCGAGCATGTTGGCGGAGAAACCTTGCCTCAAGATTTGACCCAGGTCCGGATGGGTAAGATCATTAAAGATCGATATCCCGAGCTTGACGACGAAGAACAGGAGGTGGTCCGCCAGCACGCCATAGCGGCCTTGAACCTGACGCAAAAGGCCAAGCAGATTGCGGTTGAAGGCGGCGATGACCCAAAAAGCGCAAATACGGCATTGATTGACGGTGTTCGAAAATTCGCCATGGACGTGCGAGACCTCGACATTGACTTGATCGATCAAATCAATCCGTTCGGCAATGCCTACGCCATCCTTGCTAGCACGATGAACGAGGAAAGCCTGAAGCAGGTTGCAGCCATCATCTCCGGCAAGCGGGTAAACTTATCGCTTGAAGAGGCCAGAGACCTGGCAAAACGCGCATTGAAATTCAAACAAGAGCGTGGCCGGCTACCATCGATCACATCGGCTGATGCCTGGGAGAAGCGCATGGCCGAGGGTGTCGCATATTTGGCCCGCATGAAGGCAGAGGCAGCCAATGACTAAGGAGTTCACAACACAAGACGATGAACTGTTGGCCGAATTGGGCGTCGACGTCGAAGCGAAGAAAACGACCGACCGCACACCCCGCGAGGAACGGATCATCGCCGGTTTCGAGGATATTCAACGCTTCGTCGAAGAGCATGAGCGCCCACCGCGGCATGGCGAGGATCGCGACATTTTCGAGCGGCTGTATGCCGTGCGCCTGGATCGACTGCGCGAGCAGGAGGATTGTCGCGCACTATTAGCCGAATTCGACCATCAGGAACTGTTGGCCGGTGCTGTGAGCAGCGATGGTGACCTAGCCGACAACCTCGATGACGATGCGTTACTCGCAAAGCTTGGCGTTGAGGCAAATGCTCCAAACATCGCTGAACTACGCCACGTCAGATCCAGCAGCGAGAAACGAGCGGCCGAGGAAATCGCCAACCGCGACCAATGCGAGGATTTTGAGCAATTTAAGCCACTCTTCGAGAAAGCGAAGCGGGAACTCGAAACAGAAGTTCGGACGGCCAAGGTCATTCGCAAAGATGCCGGATTTCTCAAGACAGACATCAAGCAAGGTCAATTCTTCATCCTCGGCGGGCAGACGCTGTACGTGGCTGACGTCGGCGAACAGATCAAGGCTCCGAATGGAGAGATGGATGCACGCCTCAGAGTGATCTATTCCAACGGAACGGAAAGTAACTTGCTTCTCCGCTCTCTCACACGGGCGATCTATAAGGACGAAACAAGTCGCGCAATCACGGAACCGAACCTTGGCCCTCTCTTTGGCGAAGATGTCGATGAAGACGACCAGACCACCGGAACCATCTATGTTCTCAGAAGCAAATCCGACCACCCGACGATTTCTGAGAACCGTGACGTGATCCACAAGATCGGCGTGACTGGCGGCGACGTCAAAATTCGAATCAGCAATGCAAAAACCGATCCGACATACCTCTTTGCAGATGTAGACGTCGTGCAGACCTACACGCTCGCGAACATCAATCGCTCACGACTGGAAAACCTGCTTCATCGGGTTTTCTCTCCGGCTCGCCTGCAAATCGACATTCCTGACCGATTTGGTCGGTCAGTCAAACCGAAAGAATGGTTCTTGGTCCCACTACACGTGATCGACGAAGCTGTGAAACGCATCAAGGATCGCAGCATCACCGATTACACTTACGATCCATCATCCGCCCAACTCAAAAAGACTTCTGACAAGTGACGGACAAGGATGCCTCAGCAAACATTCAAGGCAGTAACACTCCGTCCTTGTTGGGCGCACGCCGTAATCCACCTCGGCAAAGACATCGAGAACCGCTCTTGGGCACCTAAGTATCGTGGCCCCCTTCTCATCCACGCAGGCAAAAACTTTAAGGTTCAGGACTACCAAAGGATCTGCCAGTTCGCTGAAGAAGCCGGCAACCAGCCACCGTCGCGAGATGACATTCTTGTTGGCGGCATTATCGGCATTGTCGACTTCTGCGATGTTGTGGAGAAGAGCAAGAGCAGCTGGTTCAGCGGACCATTGGGCTGGGTCTTCAACAACGCACGACCGCTGCCATTTCTACCGATGAACGGACGGCTAAGTCTGTTCGGCGTCACGCCCTCCACAGCTTGGTGCCAAGAAGCGAATCTCTGAGCTTGCGCTGGCGTTCAAGTGACAAGGCTGCAACATGCGGAGGTGTTTCTAGTTATGGCTAGACCCTTCTAAGTGGCAGCGGTACATCCCTTCACCGCTATCCTGTGAATCCAATCTTTGCCGACAACCAAATATTATCTTGTCGTTGACCGAGCGGAACGCGCTCTATTGAACCGACCGGCTGCCGCATCTCGGCACTGTGGGCTTTGATCGCTGCCGGACCGCCACCGAAGAAACGATTTTGAGACAAGCACCCAACTGCATCAAGAAGACACAGGGGTTTTGTCTAAACAGCAAATCACTTTAGAAACAGACCGGGCGTAACCTTTCCTACGCCGTGCAATTCAGGTAGCATAAGAGCATGGGCACAAAAGTATTTCTTTATCGGAGACAGAAGCAGCTTCTGGCTTTGCTTGAAGCCTTGGGCGGCTCTACGTCAAAGATCGATTTTCAAAAGTATTTATTTCTCTACAACGCAGGTTTCTGCGAGACACCCGCATTTGAGTTTGTCCCCTACCGCTTTGGCTGCTTCTCCTTTCAATCTTATGCTGACCGACGCAAGCTTACTGAAATGGGCATCTTGCTCGATAATAATAGCTGGGAACTTGCTGCTCACCAGAACTCATTCCTGGATCTGTTACCAACTGATGAGGCTAGCTGTATTCAGTCATTTGCCGCAGCACATCGGCAGCTTGCTGGCGACGACCTTGTTCGTCATGTCTACCGAACCCATCCATACTATGCGACCAGAAGCGAAATCGCCTCGAAACTCATGAACGCGCGCGATCTCAAGCGTATCGAGCACGCGCGTGCGAGGGACGACAACCGTGCGCTTTTCACGATTGGCTACGAGGGCGGTTCATTTGAAAACTACCTCAACCGCCTGCTCCGCAACAATGTTCGGCTGTTAGTTGATGTGCGGAAAAACCCGCTGAGTCGAAAATACGGGTTTTCAAAACGCACCCTGTCGGACACCGTAGAAAAGCTCAGCATGACTTATATTCACTTGCCCGAACTCGGCATTGTTTCCGACAAACGTCGCGCGCTCAATACGCATGAAGATTACCATGCTTTGTTTGATGAGTATGAAGCAACAGTCTTGCCAGACAACACCGCTGCGCTCGACTACATATCGAAGCTTGTCGACGAATATGGACGTGTTGCCCTCACCTGCTTCGAGGCAGAATCGTGTATGTGTCATCGTGGCAGAGTCGCTAGCGCGTTAGCGCAGCGTGCCGACTGGAAACACGAAATAATTCATATTTGAAGTCAGCAGTACATGGCACGCGAACGTATTCTTATTACCGTCAAAACCTACCCAACACTCTCGACCAAATACACCGAGCTAGCATGCACAGCCGGCTTTAGACCGGACGGCACATGGATTCGCCTGTACCCTGTGCCTTTTCGTTCCCTACAAAATGATCAACGCTACGCGAAGTACCAGTGGCTCGAAGCGGATATCCAGCGCAATCCAGCCGACCCGCGCCCCGAGAGCTACCGCATCATTGATACCGGTCGCATTGCCCTGCTCGATAAGATGACGACCGCACGCGAATGGGAAGATCGGCGCAAGCTCGTGCTTGGTACTGAACCGGTGCACACCAATCTTACCAATTTAATCGCAGCCGCTCACGCCAATACGCTCTCGTTGGCCACATTCAAGCCTGCGCGGATTGCCGACTTCATCATTGAGGATGTCGAGGCCGAATGGCCCGAGCATAAAATCACTGAAATCACTCAGAAGCTAAAGCAAGGCAATCTATTTGGCGACGGACCACAAGAAGACTTCAAGGTAATGCCGAAGCTGCCGAAAAAATTTTCTTATCAATTCGAAGATGACACCGGTCGAGCATCTACGCTCATGATCGAGGATTGGGAGATCGGCCAGCTCTATTGGAACTGCGTCAAGGGGTACGGTGAAGCAAACGCTCCCGCCAAGGTCGCTGAGAAGTACATGAATGATTTTGCCCGCACGAAAGACTTGCACTTATTTCTTGGCACCACCCATCAGTGGCACGTTCGCAAAGCCCCGAATCCATTCGTCATTATCGGTACGTTCCACCCTCCGCACCAAACGCAGACCAGCCTTCTCTAAATGAGCCTCTTGCATGTTGCGTGCGGTCATCTGACCTCCTCACACCCTAGATCATATCGTCGATCACGGGCAAAAGTGCTCGCGAATGAATCACCTTGATTGACCTGGTCGCGCCGACTTCTCATCGTCCATAAGGTGACCAATACCGCTGACCCCGTCGCTGCCGCCAAGCGCATCGCTGCTCATCTGTACAAGATACCGCATCAGCACTTCTTCCGCACCTTTGAGGACTGGTTAGCCCTCGCGGTCAACGCGTTTCTCCGGGACGAGGACGCCTACATGGCAATCATACAGCGCTATGGAAAGCGCACCGCACCAATGGGCGAGAAAGACCACCCTGCCGACCACTTTGCCCGAGCACTTGGCGCTTGGATGCAGGCCATGCAGACCAAACCAGCCGACTATCTTGGACTCACTTACGAACAGGAAGCGATCGCTAATGCGTACAACGGCCAGTTCTTCACACCGGAATCGCTCTCCGAGCTGATGGCGCAGCTCACCATGCCGGACGAGCTACCCGACAACGCCCTAGTTTGCGACCCGGCATGCGGTTCCGGCCGGACGCTCATCGCCGGCATTCGCCGCAACCGCTACACGACGTTTCTTGGCACCGATACTGACATCATGTGCGTGCACATGACGGCGCTCAATTGTCTGGTTCGAAACGCCACCACTTACGTGATCCACGGCAACAGCTTGAGCCTGGAAACCCAGGGCGGATACTACATCCGCCGGACACCCATTGGGGGTGAACTCTATCGCCTCACCAAGGACCAGACCGACGACCTCATCCGCCTGCCCTTTAAAGCTACGGACACTAGCACCTCGACAGCCCTCACCGTGCCTCCGGCACCCGTGGTGCAACAGCCGTCAATGGAAACCGAAACCTTGCTTGAGGAAGTTGCCCGCACGTTCGCGACCGACAAACGCGGCCAGGGTGAATTCGGTTTTTGATCACCTGCAACGCCGAACGCCAAGGCAACTACATTTAGCCAGATAACATCAGGAAACACCTGCAGACTGGTAGCTATATGGTAGCTATGGAGAAAGAAGCAGACGGATTGAAATGATATAAGTGATTGAAATCATTGGTGACCCCGACAGGATTCGAACCTGTGACCCTCAGATTAGGAATCTGATGCTCTATCCTGCTGAGCTACGGGGCCTTGGAGCGCGTTCGGTTTTGAGTGGACCGTTGACGCGCCCTAAGCACTAGATTTGTCGCATGTTCGAACCGGTTTGCAGCGGTTCGCCTTCGACAAGACACCGCTCACACTCTTGCTGAACATGCTCCAGGCTGACGACACTAGCGCATTGCGGTACGACGCTCCAGACCTCCTAAAGCGACAATCACAACTCGATCGAAAACAACGAACGGCGGCATAGCCGATGGAAGTCGGACATCGTCGCATGCGCACAGACACACACCGATCTGATCATCCGAACAAAAATGCCCGTACGCCCTGGCCGCACGCGCCTGATGGCTGAACGGACACAGTCAAACCTCGTCGAAAATTTCGCCAATGAGAATAGGTGACGCGCCCGAAGCTTCGAAGTAAAGACGCACCACTTTTTTCTAAGGTAGCCGCCCCCCACACAAAAAAGGCTCAGCCCGCATCAAAGGCAAGTTGAGGCTACCCGCCGCGGTCTGGAAGTAGAGCCAGCGATAATTCCGGCACCAGTGCAACGATCAGCCAAACCAGTATCAACGAGATGAGATAGGGGATCGTGTACCGCAACAATCGGAAATACGGCACACCGGTCACGCCGCTGGCCACATAAAGATTGAGGCCGTAGGGCGGCGTTATGAAGCCGATCGAGCCACCGACCAGGAAGATCACCGCAAAGTGCACCGGATCAACACCGATGTTATGCGCAATAGGAGCCAGGATTGGCGCCAGGATAATCGTATTGGGCAGGCTCTCAAGCACCATGCCAGCAACGAAAACGATCGCCATCGCCGTGAACAGAACCGCATAGTAGCCGCCCATCCCGGTCACGAAAGTCTCGATGGTTTCCTTCGCGCCAAGCAGCGACAGAATCTGCTGCATCACCACCGAAACCGCGATCATCGGCGCCAGGATTCCTGTTATCTGCGCAGAGCGAATAACAATGCCGGGAATCTCGGAAATCTTGAAGCCCTCTACCAGCGCCATCTCGCCATAGGACTTCTCATGCCCGGGTCTTTCCGGTTTGCCAGCATATCCAAAGATGCGGTAGAGCGGCAGCGACAAGAGCCCGACGATCATACAGAACCCAACCGTCACACCGGCAGCCTCAGTCGGCGAAAACTTGCCGGTATAAATACCCCACAACACCAGGCCGATCGCAAAGAACCCCAGCCAAGATCCAAACGCGGTCTTCAGAACGCGGCTGAAACTCAACGAGATCAAATGCCCCCAGCCATTCAACGTGCAGACGATCCAGCAGGCGATCATCATGCCAACCACCATCAAGGTGCCTGGAATAATGCCGCCAACAAACAGATCCGAAATCGGCAGGTTCAATAAGAAACCGTAGACGATGAAAATGATCGACGGCGGGATGATGATCCCGACAGTGCCGCCCGAAGCAGCCGTTGCCGCAGCAAAGCGCTCATCATATCCACCCTTGACCATTTCCGGGTGCATCATGGCCCCGATGGTCGCCGTGGTTGCAGAATTGGAGCCCGATATCGCAGCAAACAACCCGCAGGCTCCAAGGCTTGCCATCGCCAGTCCGCCCCGAAGCCAGCCAAGACAAGCGTACGCAAAATCCGACATTCGCTTGGCGATACCCGACCTTGCGATCAAATCGCCAGTCAGGATGAACAGCGGCATGGCCAGCAGCGCAAAACCGTCGGTGAAGACGTCAGACAACGCAACGCCGACATTGTCGAGCGTCAAGCCAAGTACGAAACTGCAAAAGACGACCCAAAATCCAACAACGAGAAAGATCGGCACGCCGAGCATGAAAAGTCCGGTAACTCCGATCGATATGAGCGCAACCCAGGTTCCATCAGTCATCGATCATCCCCCTCAATCGCCGCCGCCAATGGCGTTCATTTCAACCAACGGCTTGCCCGAACGATACTTGGCGAAATCCTCAAACAGATTTTCGATTGCCCGCGCACTCAGGATCATCCAACTGATTGGAACACAGGCATAAAACCACCATTGCATCACGTTGTCGGTGCCCAGAAGAATTTGAAAATTGGCCGCTGAATTCGCCGTCTGCTTGGTGGTCGTCACGACCACGATCAATGCGAACGTCAGCCACAAAACGGCATCAAGCGTCAGACAGGCAAGTTGGCCCTTGCGCCCCAGATTGGCGCGCAACTCCGAGAACGATAAATGACTGCGCAGCTTGGTGTTATAGGCACACCCAACCCAGGTCATGATCAGGAACAGATACGGCGGAATGGTTGTCGACCAGGGCGCCTGGACCTGGAACACGAAACGCCGGATGACTTCAACGAATATGATCGTGGAAATAATCAGGTAGGTGACGATCAGAACGGATCTCTCAAGATGCCGGTCGAGCAGTGGCACGGCCCGCAATAGCAGCATTATCAGGTAGCCGCCGACCAGAACGGCAAACAATCCGACGATATAAGCGGCCGGATGCCCAAGCGCTTCAGAAATCACAAAGGCATCCATGGAAACGAACGCACTTAGGATTGCCACAACGCCCTCAAACATTGACGACATTCCATTTCCTCCATCTGCGGACCGGCAGACCAGCCCTCACAACTGGCCGGAAAATTTTTCAGTGCCTCGCAGATATCCGCGAGGCACAATGAGTTTCTCAACAACCCGCTAGGATCCTCGCTTAGCCTGCCGACTTCCACCAGCGGCGCGGCTCGACGTTTTCGGGCAGCATGTCGGCTGGAACTTCGCGGGCAATCCGGTGCAATTCCTTGTAGGTGTCAATGCCGCCGGCCCACTTGTTGAGCCGTGAACGCCACTGCTCCCAAAGCTGGGGCTGATGTTCAGGCGAGCACATTTCCTGGGCCTTTTTGATTTCGGCATCAGGCAGGAATGCAGGACGCACGTTGTGTTTCACAAACAGCGTGTTGGGCAGTTGTGGATCGGAAAAACCAACCGTCTTGACGAGGGCGGCCTCGTTGGCAGCCTGGACATGAACCTGCGCCGTGTAGGCAGATTCCATGACCGCGTCTTGCAGATCGCCTCCCAGCTTGTCGAAGACCTTTGCGGACATCGAAGTGTGTTCAGTACCGCAGAAAAATTTGAGGTCGACCGATTGGGATACAACAGGCGACATGTTGGCATAGCCGACAGCCGAGGCCCATGTTTCCGCGCCATCGATCAGGCCCTGCTTGAGGCCGTCGAGGGTTTCTTCCCAGGCCACCGGAACCGGGTTCAGGTTGAGCGCCTGCATGGCGATACGGCCCAGTTGCGTTCCCGTCACCCGGTTCTTGGTCCCAAACAGCGTCTCCAGCTTGTCGACAACCGGCTTATCTTTCCACTTCAAACCGAGCTGGATTCCGCGCAACTCGCAATGGCTGAACAGGAACTTGAGCCCGTGCCGCTTTTCCAGCGGATCGCGCAGAATTTTCATGCTCTCGGGCGAATAAAGGAAATGATATTGCGAGGCCCGACCGGGAAAAACGTAAGCATAGTCGAGAACATTGAGGTAGGGAGCTCCGCCTGCCGAATTCTGGGTCGAAGCGGCATAGATATCGACGATGCCTTGCTGGGTCTTCTTCACACAGGAAAGTTGTCCGCAAATCTGATTGTCGCCGATGAATTCAATGCGGATCTCACCGTCGGTCCTTTCTTCAAGGTCCTGGGCAAAGAATAACGCGCCGGCGCGCTCGATCAGCAGGTTGCGCTGATTGAAGCCGGCGGCGCCGAATTTCAGTGTGTGTTTTGCCGGCTTGCTGAACCGCTTCTTGTAGGTCGACACAGCAGCATTCGCCAGGCCCGCGAACGTCACCGCGCCGCCCAACCCGCCAGCCGCCAGCAACGTCGAGGACAGACCGTATTGCCCCGCGACGCGAAACAGATCGCGCCGTGAAATATTATCCAGGCCACCAGAGATCTTCATGCTTCACTCCCGTTACAAAGGGCTATAAATGGGACTTGCGATCCCATTAAAATCATATTATAGCCAAAGGTGCAAGAACTATAGTACAGCCTTCCATCATCAAATTGCATCGCTGAGCCGTCAGCCGAAGCCCGTTCTGATTGCGAGGGAGTGGCCGCGTCATGGAAGCAATCAAAGCCGATTTCATTATCGTCGGGGCCGGTTCGGCAGGATGCGTCTTGGCGAACCGGCTCAGCGCCGATCCTGCAATAACGGTTGTTTTGCTTGAAGCTGGCGGCTGGGATTTCAACCCGTGGATCCATGTCCCGGTGGGCTACTTCAAGACGCTGCACGACCCACGGACCGACTGGTGCTATAAGACCCAGCCCGACCCCGGCCTGAACGGCCGATCGATCGATTGGCCTCGCGGCAAGACACTGGGCGGATCCAGTTCCATCAATGGCATGCTCTACATCCGCGGTCAGCGCCAGGACTACGACACCTGGGCACAACTGGGAAACAGCGGCTGGGGCTATGATGATGTACTGGCATTGTTCAAGCGCTCGGAATGCAATGAGAACGGCGAGGACGAATTCCACGGCGCGAACGGCGGGCTGAGTGTCAACAAGACACGCGCCCGCAGTGCAATCTCGGAAGCCTTCATAAACGCTGCCGTCGAAATGGGCGTACCGCGCACCCAGGACGTTAATGGCCAGGTTCAGGAAGGCGTCGACTATTTTCCCCAGACAGCAAGGAATGGCCTGCGATGCTCAAGTGCCAGGGCATTCCTGCATCCGGTCCGCAAGAGACCGAACCTCAAGATCATTACCAATGCTCACACGCAATCGCTGATCTTCGATGCCAACGATCAAAGGAAAATTTGCGGCGTCAATTATTTGCGCAAGGGCTCGCCGCAAGTTGTGCGGACAAAAGATGGCGGCGAAGTCATTTTATCGGCCGGCGCAATCGGGTCGCCGCAAATTCTGGAACTATCGGGAATAGGCCGCGGCGACGTCTTGAGCGCCGCTGGAATTCCAGTCCGCCACGAACTCACCGGCGTTGGAGAATGCCTACAGGATCATCTGCAGATCCGGCTCGTTTATGAGGTCAACGTCCCCACGCTAAACGACGCCATTAATAACTTTTTTCGCCGCATGGGCATTGGCATCCAATACCTGTTGACCCGCGCGGGACCGATGAGTATGGGTGCCAGCCAAGTGTGCGTTTTCGCCAGATCGATGGATTTCCTGGAGACGCCCGACATTCAGTTTCACTTCCAGCCCCTAAGCGCCGATAAGCCTGGCATTGTCATGCATCCGTTTTCCGGGATCACTTCCTCGGTATGCCAACTGCGCCCGGAAAGTCGCGGACACGTCCACATATCGTCACCTTGCGCTGCCGACCATCCCAAAATCGTGCCCAACTATCTATCAGCAGCCGCAGACCAGGAATGCGCCGTCCGCTCGGTTCGCTTTGCCCGCGCCATGACGAAAACGAAGGCCCTCAGCCCCTTCATCGTGCGCGAGCACATGCCTTCAAACAACCCGCAAAGCGATGAGGAGTTGCTTGATGCCGCCCGCAACATGGGTCAGTCGATCTACCATCCCACCTCAACCTGCAGAATGGGCCGCGATGCCGGCGCAGTCGTCGACGATCGATTGCGTTTGCACGGCTTGAAGGGCTTGCGCATTGCCGATGCCTCGATCATGCCGACGCTCGTCTCCGGCAACACAAATGCGCCGACCATCATGATCGGCGAGAAAGCCAGTGACATGATCTTACAAGACCGCACAAGGCCACCGCCACAAACCTGAACCATCAACAACCCGGTCCGCGACTGCCCCCCTGCAGGAAAGACAGGCCAGGTGCCAACCTGCTGCGCTCCGCCAGCAACCGGATCAATCGGGACACCATCGAAAATGAAAATAGTTGCTGAAAATTTCATTGAAGAACACGCTACCAACTGAACCATTCCCTACGGAGAAGACAAAATGAAAATGACCACTGAAGAGGCCTTCATCAAAGTCCTTCAGATGCACGGAATCGAGCATGCGTTCGGAATTATCGGCTCGGCAATGATGCCGATATCAGATCTGTTTCCTGCTGCCGGCATCAAGTTCTGGGACTGTGCGCACGAAGTGAATGCCGGCATGAGCGCGGACGGCTACACCCGCGCGACCGGCAAAATGTCGATTGCCATCGCCCAGAACGGTCCAGGCATCACCAACATCGTGACGCCGATCATCACCGCCTACTGGAACCACACGCCGCTCTTGCTGGTGACGCCACAGGCTGCCAACAAGACGATCGGCCAGGGTGGCTTCCAGGAAGTCAAGCAGATGGCAATGTTTGAAGACTGCGTCTGCTATCAGGAAGAAGTGCGTGACCCCTCGCGCATCGCCGAAGTCTTGAACCGCGTTATTCAGAAAGCCCATCGCGGATCGGCGCCCGCCCAAATCAACGTGCCGCGCGATTACTGGACCCAGGTGATCGACATCGACCTGCCGCAGATCGTCAACATCGCGCATCCGCCAGGCGATCCAGATGCCATCGGCGAAGCAGCCAAACTGTTGTCGGAGGCAAAGTTCCCCGTCATCCTCAACGGTGCCGGCGTTGTGCTGGCAGGCGCAATCCCCGCCGCCGCCGCTCTTGCAGAGCGCTTGTCAGCTCCCGTTTGCTGCAACTATCAGCACAACGACGCCTTCCCAGGGTCCCATCCGCTGTCTTGCGGACCACTTGGTTACAACGGGTCCAAGGCGGCAATGGAAATGATCTCAAAAGCCGATGTGGTATTGGCCCTCGGAACCCGCCTGAATCCGTTTTCCTCGCTACCAGCCTACCAGACCGAATATTGGCCAAAGGATGCAAAAATCATCCAGGTCGACATCAACGCTGACCGCATCGGACTGACCAAGCGCGTTGCCGTCGGCATCCAGGGCGATGCAAAGAAGGTGGCCGAGCAGCTCCTGGACCAGTTGTCGGGCAGCGCCGGCGATGCCGGCCGCAAGGATCGCGAGGCAATGATTGCTCAGGCAAAATCGAGCTGGGCCCAGGAACTCACCTCAATGATTCACGAGGACGATGACCCCGGCATCGACTGGAACAAGCGGGCCCGCGAACGCGAACCCGATCGCATGAGCCCGCGCCAGGCCTGGCAGGCAATCCAGGCAGCCATGCCCGGCAATGCCATCATCTCAACAGACATCGGCAACAACTGCGCCATCGGCAATGCATATCCAACGTTCGAAGAGGGGCGCAAATACATGTCGCCGGGTCTGTTCGGGCCGTGCGGCTATGGCCTGCCTTCGATCCTGGGCGCCAAGATCGGACGACCCGATTTGCCCTGCGTGGGCTTTGCCGGTGATGGCGCCTTCGGCATCTCCATGAACGAGATGACCGCATGCGGGCGCAACGATTGGCCGCCGATCACGATGGTGATTTTCCGCAACTACCAGTGGGGCGCTGAAAAACGCAACACGACTCTGTGGTTCGAAGACAACTTCGTGGGCACCGAGCTGAATCAGGGCGTCGACTACGCCAAGATTGCCGAAGGTTGCGGGCTTAAGGGCGCACGCGCCGAAACGCCCGAAGAAGTGACCGAAGTGCTAAAAACCGCAATCAAGGAGCAGATGGAAAACGGCGTGACAACGTTCGTCGAAGTCGTGCTCAATCAGGAACTGGGCGAACCCTTCCGCCGCGACGCCATGAAGAAACCCGTCGTCGTTGCCGGCATCAACAAGGACGACATGCAGCGCAAACCCGTCATGTAACGGGCGCCAAAGGGCTGACAGCAAAACTACTCAAGAAACACCATTGCGGCGGGAGGGCAACTTTCCGCCGCAAGTGCGTTGACCTATCGGTTGCAACGCTCTCCTGCTGACCCCGGCATCCAATCGAGATCAGCCCGTGCCAAGCGCCAAGTGCCAAACGCCAGACCGGACGAACAGACGAACGCTGGCAGCCCCACCTGTCGGCAAAAAATACGGGCCGCAGGATCGATTCATCCATGCGGCCCGAATCTAATCGTTCACTTATCCAGCCTGGCACCGGCCAACCCGGACTGGCGGTTTAGAGACAATCAATTTCCGCCCGATCACCTCTTGAAGTAATCGTTCAGGGTCTGCAGCAGGAAGTCCTGATAGGCTTCCGAGTAGCTCTCGATCGTCTCATTGATCAGCGTCACCGACCCCTCCGGATCGCGATAGGGATCAATGATCGTCATATATTTGCTGGCATTGAATTTCTGGAACGAATCGGTCTTGTAACCCTTGGCAAAAACGTCCTGCAGATATTTCAGCCGCTCCTCGGGCACGCCAGCCTTTACGAAGAAACCGCGAAAACGCATGAACGGTTTAAAGCCGGCTCCAACTTCGAAGTGCGTGGGGACATCCGAAAAAGCAGACGGCCGCGACCGAAAGAATGTCACGATAGGCTTGAGACGACCCGAATCCAGGTACTTGCGCACATCGCCAGGCTGCTCGAACAAGGCATCGGCACGGCCTGTGAAAACCGCTTCATAGCGGTCCTTCACGTTGGGGAAACTGATTTGTCGGGTCTTAAATCCCAGATCCTTTTCCAAGGCCCGCATTGTCAGGTTCTCCATCGAACCATCATAGGAAACGTTGGCAACCGCGACCCGCTTTTCCTTCTGCTTTGCGTAAGCCAGAAAAGATTCCCAGTCATTAAAGCGCGGATCATCGGAGCGAATGAACAATTGGCTGAAGGTTAGCTGCACGATGTTTAGCGGCGTCCAGTCCTTGCCCGGATGGATATCCGTGGCACCAATTGCAAAGGCCGAAGCAACATCGTCAATGTGTTCAATGACAGTGTTTCCATCGGCAGGCAGCTTCATGAATTCCGGCAGCGCGCCCAGCCCGGAACCCTTCTTGATATTGACGATGTCGAACCGCGTTTTAGAGACGGATTCGACACTCTTGGCCATGGCGCGGCTCAACTGGTCAGAACCGCCACCCTTACCGTAAGGCACGATCATCTTGGTTTTCTGGGATTGTGCAAATGTAGCCGCCGGCGACACCGTCAGACCAAAGCTGACGGCGGCGGCGGTAAGGGCAAGACAAATTACGCGTCTAGAGAACATACTCGAACACTTCCATAGATAAGCCTGCAGGATGCCGGGCTAAGTTGACACTTGTTGGGCACTGCTCGTTTTAGATTCAGATTGCACGGCTGGGGTTGGATAAGCTTATTGCACATCCGTCTGTTTGCGCCATGTGAGGAAGCGGTCGAACAAATCCTTTTTGGAAAGAGCCAGCACCTCATCCTTGCCCACGCGCGAAATTTCCTCATCGATGAACTGCCGGAACACGGCACGCAGGCTCGGCTTGCCTTTGGGTTTTGCGGCAACCTGTGTCGGTGCCTGACGCTGACGCTTCTGCCAAGCCTTGAAGCGGGCGAACAGTTCGGGCTTTTTCAAACGCAGCAATTGCTCCGCACCACCCGATGCCGATTCTGCTGCAATGAACGCCTTGAACAAGTCTTCGACGCTACGACGGCCTTTTTTAGGCTTGGCCCGGGCCACGGCTCTTGGCAGCGGATTGTTCTGCAGCCACTGGGCCACCGGTGTGTAGCGTTGCATTCCCGCAATCGCAGCACCCAGGTTCACATCGCGCCAGCGCGGGTGCCGGGGCGAACGCTGCAAATCGCCCAGCCGCGACAAGAACGCATCGACGAACCGGGTAATCTTGCGACGCCTTGGAGAGGCCTGTGCAAAGTTGAATGCCAGCATGATCGAAGGTGTCGCAACCGTCGAAATACTCTGTCCGGGAAGTATGAGATCCGGATAATCGGCGCTTGTGAGCTGAATCGGAAAGTAGACATCGGGTAGCTTGTCGCTGAACGGGATATCGACAAACCGCAACGGCCCACCATCGCGAATTTCATCAAGCAATGGATTGGGGCGCCCCGACATAATAAGAGTGGCTGCGATTTCACCGCTGCGAACGCGCTCGAGAGCCAATCGCTGATCCAGATACACCGGCTCGTAATCGATACCTTTAGACGTGAACACATTCTGGGCGGCAACGAACGCCCCGTGATAATTACTCACGACATTGATTTTTTTGCCGTTCAGATCAGCCAGGGTTTTAATCCCGCGTCCAGCAACCAGATGCGCCACCTTATTGTAGAGACGCGAAACGACGCGCAGCTTTTCCTTCATCTGGGGCAGCATGCGCTTCTTTTCGACGTAGTCGATGACGTCGGCGGGAACGATCGCCAGATCGACGCCCTTCAACAACAGCGTATCGATCAAGTCGGAAATGGCGCCACGTCCGGAGATACCCAGAACCCGCAGGTTGTCGCCCTCATCCAGCACGGCCGCCAAATCTGAAGCCAGCCGTGAACTAAGGTAATGGTGTTGACCGGTGATAATGGTCACCGTCCCCCGGTGCAGCTCATCGCGGCTGGGTGTTTGAGCGAGGGCGGATGTGCTGATGACTACCGTCGAAACCAAGAAAACCGCGAATTTGCGCAGAAGTGTTACTCGCCACATACTCGATACTCGAACCCCTGAATACTGTTTTAAAGCTGCACTCTAGACACCCCGGGCTAACAGGGAATCTGAGCATTGCGTCCTGCACAATTGGCAAAATTGACCAATAGCAGACCGGGTTTATCAGGATGCACTTGAACTCAAGGCTGCCCAATTTTCTGCCAGAACAACGACCATAGTTCGACGGTGCAATCCAATGATCATTCTATTTAAGGTGAAAACCCATAGCAAGGCGATGCCGTATTTACAACGAAGTGAGCATTGTTGCAATTGCGTCACGACGATCACGCTTTCGGTATCCCGGAGCCGCTTAACGATAGATCTAACGAATGAGCACGTTAAGCCGATTGAACAGCGTGCTAGTTTAGCCTGGAGTTATACTGGGAGCCGGGCTAGAGTCCCACCCGCTTCCACTTTTAACTCGCCGAAACGGTCCTGTAAGTTATGGAGTCAGTAATGCGTTCTAGTCAGTCTCTTTGCGTTTTTGTGGTCGTTTGCATCGCCGCACTTGCAAGCACCGCTCAAGCTCAGACGACTGCGCCAGATGATCCCGCACAGGTTTCGCGCTTCATCGATGACCGCCCTGTTCCACTGTCCCCCTCACCACCTCCCGTCGAACAGCCCACATCCGACGAAGCCCGTGACATCCTCGAGAAGTTGCGCCGGGCCGCTGATGACGAACGCCGCCGGCGTGAACAGGCGGAAGCCGATGCTGCCGCCACCGCCAAGCGTGCCAAGGAAGCTGAAGAAGCACTCCAGAAATTGCAATCCGCTTTGAAATCGGCCCAGGAATTGGCACGCCAGAAAGCTGCCGAAGCCGAGCAGGCCCGCGCCGCCGCCGCCGCCCAAGCCGAAAAAGAGTCACGCGAAGCTGAGGAAGCCGAACGCGCGCGTCTGGCTGCCCAGGCTGAAGAAGAACGCAAGGCCCGCGAAGAAGAGGAAGCACGCATCGCCCAGCAGAAGGCCGAGGAAGAAGCCGAGCGCGCACGCCTGGCGGCCCAGGCCGAAGAAGAACGCAAGGCCCGCGAAGAAGAAGCACGCATCGCGCGTCAGAAAGCCGAGGAAGAAGCCGAGCGCGCACGCCTTGCTGCAATCGCAGAACAAGAACGCAAAGCCCGCGAAGAAGAAGAAGCCCGCATCGCCCGCCAGAAAGCTGAGGAAGAAGCCGAGCGCGCACGCCTTGCTGCAATCGCCGAACAAGAACGCAAAGCCCGCGAAGAAGAAGAAGCACGCATCGCGCGCCAGAAAGCTGAAGAAGAAGCCGAACGCGCACGCCTTGCTGCAATCGCCGAACAAGAACGCAAAGCCCGCGAAGAAGAAGAAGCCCGCATCGCGCGTCAGAAAGCCGAGGAAGAAGCCGAACAGGCGCGTCTTGCAGCACTCGAAGCAGAGCGTGTAGCCGAAGAATCCCAGGCAGCTTCGCGGCAGGACAGCCCCGATTCATCGCTCGACGAACAACGGCGCAAGGAGATTGCCGCGCTGGCCGAAGCAGCCAAACAGCAGCTTGGGGCCGAAGATCTGTTGAACAAGCGTCTGACCGATGCGCTTGAAAGCGAGAAAAAGGCCCGCCTCAACGTCGACCGTCAGCCTCCGCCTACCACACCAGCAAATCAGGGGCCGGAAGACCAGGGGCAAGAACTCGATTCAGATCCAGCAACACTTGAGTTGATGGACCAATGGGCCGCCGAGGAGCAAGCCCGCCTCGAACTTGAAGAGCGATTGGCAGCGACAAGCGAAGCGGTCGGCGTAACCTTGGCCGACCCCGAAATAACGCTGCGCGTGAAGGGCGGCGAAATGAAGTTTGTCGGACAGTTGAAGAAATATGACGGCACCAACTATGTGATTCTGTCCGAACGGCTTGGAATGCTGACTGTACGTGCCGATCGCTTTGACTGCATCAGTTCCAATTGCCCAACGCAGGCAAACTGACACACCTCTCTCTCCCGCCGACCAAGTCGGTTCGCTCACGCCGTATCCAGTAGGGTGAGCACACCCGCAGCCGGAGAATTCCGGCTGCAACACGGCCCCTGTCGCCCCTCGCCGCATCTAATCCATCCAGGAAAGCTTTGCTTTTCCCTTGCTCGGGCTATAGTTCCGCGCACCAACCGGCGCTGCGCCCGGCAAGCCGCCCACCTGACTGGATTTCGTTTCAGCCCCTCCCCCAATACGAGGCCATCGATGAAAACAATTGCCGTCCAAATGGATGCGCCTGAAAAGATCAATATCAAGGGCGACACCACCTTCGCCTTGATGGTTGAGGCGCAAAACCGCGGCTTCGAACTATACGAATACCAGCCCGATGCGCTGGCCATCGAAGACGGTGAGTTGACCGCCCGGTTGCGCAAAACCACCGTCCATCCCGACAATGCCCAACAGCCCTTCGGGCTTGCCCAACCCCAACGCCGCAAATTGTCGGACTTCGATTGCATCCTGGTCCGCCAGGATCCGCCCTTCGATATGGCCTACTATTCCAACACCTACCTGTTGGACTTGCTGCCCGAAACGACAAGGGTGCTCAACGACCCCAGCGCCATCCGCAACACGCCCGAAAAACTAAGCGCCCTGCACTTCCCCCACCTCATGGCCTCGACCTTGATTTCAAGCGATGCTGAGCTGATCGCAGATTTCACCAAACGCACCGGCGACGTGGTCTTGAAACCGCTCTCCCTGTTTGGTGGCGAGATGATCGTTCGCACCAACGCCAGCGACCCAGAATTCCACGACCATCTCAATCAGCTTTTGGCCCATTCCAGCGAACCCATCGTCGCCCAGGAATTCCTCCCTAACGTCAAGGACACCGACAAACGCGTCATGATGCTGGAAGGCGAAGTCGTCGGCGTCCTGGGGCGCATTCCTGCCGAAGGAAACTTCATCGCCAACATTCACTCCGGCGGACGCCCGGTATTGAGTTCCCTGACGCCCAGGGAGGAACAGGTCTGCCGGGAAGTCGGCGAAAAGGTCAAGCAGTGGGGCATCTTCTTTGCCGGCCTTGACCTGATCGATCAGCGTCTTTCTGAAATCAACGTCACATCGCCAACGCTGACTGTGGAACTGAAGGCCGTCGGTGGCCCAGACATCCCCAAACTCTACTGGGACAGGGTGTTTGGCTAACCCCCACCGGGCACAAAACTATCAAAGCACCGCGAACGTCGATATAAACAACGCTGAGAACCGACCCCTAACCCAAACGCAAATACGGACCGCGAGCCCTGGCCATCAAATCCGATCAATCTGACTTCTGGGTCTTCAGCTATGGCTCGCTGATGTGGTCGCCCGGCATTGATTTCACCCAGTCCGCCAAGGCCAGGCTGGTTGGACTGAAGCGCTCGTTCTGCGTCCATTCGGTTCATTACCGCGGCACCTACCGCCGCCCAGGACTGGTACTTGGCTTACGCCAGGGTGGTTCGTGCGCCGGCATCGCCTTCAAGATCCGGTCCGGCGCCGAACGTGAAACGCTTCGCTACCTTCGCGAACGAGAACTCGTCAACGGCGTCTACCGGGAAGCCCACGTGCCGATCAGCGTCCAGCTTGACAGTGGCCACCGGGAAGTGACCGCGCTCACTTATGTTGCAGAGACCCATCACCCAAGCTTTGTTGGGCAAATGACCCTCAACGAGCAGGCGGCAATGATCGCAACGGCAACCGGCCGCAGCGGCACCAACCTCGAATACATGATGAACACGATCCAGCACCTGCGCGATCTGAATATCCACGACACCGAACTGGAGCGCCTTGTCACAACATTGGGGCCGCTTGCACGCCGCATCTGCGATGCCAAGTGCACCAGATCCAGCGCCAAGGCGATGACGCGCTCACTGACGCCGCGTCCACCACGATGCAAGAGCTTCCGCCGCGACCAGCTAATTCGCTTTAATCACCGAAAGATAATCGGCCTGTAACACCTCAGCCGGCAGCGCCCCAGCAATCCGCTGCGCGCTGCACCGCCCTCCTGCTAGCTCAACTCGCCGACTGAGAAACAGAACTGCTACCAGATAACTCAGACAGGCTCTCGTCAGCTACGCCCGCAAGTATTTAGTCCCAGAAGCGTATAGGCCGGACAGAAGCGAACGAGCGCCGTGAAAATCAACACGGCCCCAACCGCTGGCAATCCGTACAGTGCAAGTGGGCTGCCAATTGCCATGACAAACGGCAGCACGACGAGAATCACCCCGGCGATCAATCGTAGCATGCGGTCAACCGACCCGACGTTTGCGGCTTTGAACATGATAGTCTCCTGGTTATCGAACTTGTGCTGTTTCTCTACCGGTCGCTCGGACCACATTCAAACATTTGAATACATTGCGCCTGGGAAGCGATCTCAAGAGTCCGGACACCTCTGCTCACGATCCGGCGCTGCCCCCACGTTCACGACCTTGAAACAGCTATAGAACGCACCCCGGAGAAGGCATTGATACATCGCACTCTCGATACCGGTACATCTCCCGCCGAGCGCACCCAGTCCGCCGTTGTCGCCTTCCTGGCCGATCCTTCAACCCACGCCACTCTCCTGCTGGATCGACTCGCCGCTTGAGAAACAGCATTGAATCGATTTGGTCGGAAAGGGCTCTAACATCTTCCAAAATTACAACTTTCGCACTAGAATGTTCCTGCCGCCGGAGGACAAACCAAATACCCGGCAACAGGGTCAATAAATCAACCGGCTGAGCACATCGGGAGCGCTGCGAGCACGCGCCCCCTGAACAGTACGCGAGGCGCGAAATGTTGAAATTGAAATCGGCGAACGTCGGGCTGACCGACCGCTCACTGCGCACATTAGCCGGAATTGGTCTGATCGGATTCGCAGTGTCGGGCGACCGGACCGGATACGAATTTCTCGGTTGGCTCGGCATAATCCCATTGCTTACAGGGCTTGTCGGCATCTGCCCCCTTTATTCCGTCCTCGGCCACGACACCCGGGGAATGTGACACCGATCAAAGACGGCAGGCGTAGTCCCGGTCATTATCGGCCGCAAGCCAGAACCTAGCTGGCGGCAAATTTCGCAATTGAATGTTGATAACCGAGGATATCTGATCGATTTCTGGCGACACGGGACGCCTGACGAATAATACTTCCGGCCATGCACTATAAATCAACACGCTTTCCAACCACTGCCGGGAAGCCCACTTCCAACCACCGACAGTCGGGCCCGATGCCATAGTGACTGCCGCTAGTGTGATTCGAGTGAGGTGGATCAGAAGTTCGTAGTTTGACGCGAAGCACCCTTTGAAACGAACTTCTGCTCCTTAAACCTCACTAGCCCGCGAAAGAGTATTTAGTCCCCCCCGAAACGGAGTTCTGACAATGGCATACCCCCCGTCCGACGGAAACTTCGACTATACCCATCTACAAAATGCGTTCCCCGCCCTGGCGCCAAGCTCCATGGAGGTCGCAACCCAGGCGTATCGGGGCTGGGTTAGCGCTATGCTGGCAATGAATACCCAGGCGACGAATTTCTTCACGCACCGCCTTCAGCAAGACGCGCAGTTTTCGGCCAATATCATGAAGTGCCGCACACCTCAGGACTTCGCCCAGGTTCAGATGGACTTCTTTCAGAACGTCCTTGCCGACTACTCACAGCAAGCCGAAAAAGTCGGGGACCTCGTAACCGAAAGCTTCCAATCGGTCGATCGGCCTGAAACCCTGAAGTGGGAGGTCAGCGAAACCGCCGATCCGACACCGCCGGCAATGTTTGAACCGTCACAGTACCAACCGCCACATTACCAACCTCCAGCCCACCAGCAGGCCGCCTGAGCCCGCACACCAGACTCCGGCGCGATCATCAGAGCGCCTTGGCAAATATCGTCAGCAGCGTTTTTCAAGGCCCTGAGGCGTCAGGCATCTTGTCCGAGAAAAAGCCGCTTCATCGCCCCCTTCGTGAACCCCGCAGGGGGCGATGCCATTTTGATCAAGTCGATCCTCGACCATCGGCCCTCGACTATTGGACGGATCGCAAACCCTGCCCACTTGATCATTATCAAAGCTGGCCGCGTCGACGAAGTCCAATCTCCCCCACACAATGGGGCACGCCAATCCGAAAACACTGGCGAACCAGGGCGGCAGGCCAACATTGCCTCAAATGACGGCCCGCCCGGACATGAACGCTCACGGGGTGTGCGATAGAATGCGGCGCTTCAAATGAAATTTGCCTTGCCGAGTTCAATCAAAGCGAAGTCTGGCACAGGAGCAGTCGACGGTTATCTCGTCGTGCCAACCTGCTGCGGGCTCGTCGTCGTGCAACTCGAGCAAGATACCTCACCACCGCCAGGCAATGCGGCGCCCTCGAGGCACAAGCAACCCGCCCGCAATACGTCCGGCCTTCAACGCGCCCGCAGGCCTCAGCACAAGACCAACCTGAGCCGGGCTCCCTTTGCGGGTCTAACCAGATTCCTCACTCTCATGCTGCGTCAATTCTTCAAGGCATGAACACCGCCAAGAGCGCATCCCTGTGAGAACAGCCAGATAGGCTGAGCAAATCCTAAATTGCTGCGAAAGACTTCGCTCGATCACACAGATTGACTGATAACTGATGTTGATCAGGATTATTTTGCAAAATATGACTTAGGCCGCCAAATAACCGAGCGATAGACGCCTTCTCTATACTTGTGCGGGCCACTGCGACGCATTAGTCTCACGGTTCAAATTCAGTCAGCACTGGAGGCAGCCGCTCATGGGCCAGGCCCCAATTCAACTTGGGCGCAATGGATGCGAATCCTGCGCGATAAGAAACCGCGCCGTTTGCGGTGCCCTTGATGATGCCGAACTCAGGGAACTGGGCCGTATCGGTCGCTTCCGCCACTACAAGGCTGGTGACGTGATCCTGGCCGATCAGGAACCGACGACATTTTTTGCCAACGTCGTCTCCGGCGTCATCAAACTTGAGAAAATGTCGTCCGATGGCCGCCAGCAGATCGTCGGCTTGTTATTTCCGCCAGATTTTCTTGGCCGCGCTTATTCGCGTACCAATCCTTATTTTGCCCAGGCTGCAACTGATGTGGAAATATGCGCTTACCCGCATTCGCAATTCGAGCAACTGCTGCGTAAGAACCCGGAACTTGAACACCGGCTGTTTGAAGACACGCTCAGTGAATTGGATGCAGCCCGCGAATGGATGTTCGTCCTGGGGCGCAAGAGCGCTCAGGAAAAAGTCGCCAGCTTCCTTCACCTCATCGCCAAACGCCAACCGATGATCGGCTGCTCTCATATTCATCAACCAGGCCCGGCGCGTTTCGAACTTCCCCTGACGCGCTCCGACATTGCAGACTTCCTCGGCCTGACCATCGAGACCGTCAGCCGCCAGCTTTCCAAGCTTAAGCGGCAGGGAACGATCCAGATCGTCGGCGGCCGCGAAGTAACAGTACCCGACTTGCGAGAACTTGGCTTGACGGCCGGCGGTGAAAACGAAGCCGTAGCTTGAGTTCAGGCCACACAGCACGGCACGAAAACTGACCCAAGTCAGCATTCGCCTAGTCTTTTCGAATGAACCCTTCTTCCGCCAAGGCCTCGAGCAATTTCCGCCCAGGGTCCTCACGCCTTTGCTTTTCGATTGCCGCGGTTAATTCTGCCAGGTCATCAATGATGAGCAAGCGGCGCGCCAAGCTCAAAACGATCGCATTCTCCCATTCGACATGGCGGCGCAACGACGTGAAGAATCCCCGTAACATGTAGCCCATCATTTCCGGGTTGCGCGGCGTGCGAACGGCGGCCAGCAATTCGAGTTCGTCGGCAATTTCGCTGGCAAATAAATCGTCACTGCTATGTTCCAACTCCAACTGCTGCAGGAGTTGCGCCGTTGCCAAATCACCCCGGAATCGCCGTCGAATAAGGGGAAACAGCACGCCTTCTTCAAGCGCGACATGAGCCGGCAACCCGGCCCGCAGAATTTGGATGCAATTTTCCGCCACCCTGACATCAACCGAATGCGGCAACCCGTCGGCGACATTTTCCAGGCATTCGCACAGTCTCAATTTGGCGGCGTGATCGGCTTCCAGGATCGAAATGGGATCGTTGGCATCGGCCGAACCGGCAAGTCCGTCCTCGACCAATCGAAGATGTTGAGAGTCTTCGGGCATGTATCCTCAGGCTCCGATAATCCGATCTTGCCGAAACGAGCCCGTCCCCAATCGAAGACGCAACTAGCAAAAGGGCGGTGTTGAAAGCGGGCCTCGGCACTGTCGAAAGTATGTGCGGCCAAACCAGCGCTCATTGATCCTAATCAATGCCGCGCACAATCCTGGAAGACATTTAGACAGTGCGGGGATCGGGGGCGCCTACGGCTATTCGCTGCTTGCCCTGAAATCCGAAGAGTCCTCCCAATGACTGGAGAAAAGCAGATGGCTGCAACCAAAAACAGCGAGGAGATGTCCGGCCTCTCCGATGCGCTCGCCGTAATCGGCGCAGGCCTCGGGGCACTAATCGGCATCTACCTGGCGGTGTTTTCCGCAGACCCAGTGATGAAATTCCACGGCGCCCTTCTGGGCGCGACAGCAGTGCTCTGTGCACTCTACGTGATTTCGTCAATGGCTGGAAAATCAACCACCGAACGACCATTCTACCATGACGGCCCGATCAAATTCGCTTCTGTTGCGGCCGTGTTCTGGGGCATCGCCGGCTTTGTTGTTGGCGCGATTATCGCATGGCAATTGGCCTTCCCGGCCCTCAATTTCGACCTGCCCTGGACGAGTTTCGGGCGCCTGCGTCCGCTACACACTTCCGCGGTGATCTTTGCATTTGGCGGCAATGCCCTGATTGCAACCTCGTTCTATGTTGCTCAGCGCACCTGTCAGGCGCGTCTGTTTGGCAAATGGTCCCCATGGTTTGTCGTCATTGGCTATAACCTGTTCATCGTTATTGCCGGCACCGGCTATATCCTGGGCGTAACGCAGAGCAAGGAATACGCTGAACCCGAATGGTATGCTGACCTCTGGCTGACGATTGTCTGGGTGGTTTATCTGATCGTATTCGGCGGCACGCTACTCAAGCGCAAAGAACCCCACATTTATGTGGCCAACTGGTTCTACCTTTCCTTCATCCTGACCGTTGCGATGCTGCACATCGTCAACAACCTCGCCGTCCCGGTCTCATTCACGGGAACCAAGAGCTACGCCTTGTTCTCGGGCGTTCAGGACGCGATGACGCAATGGTGGTACGGCCATAACGCGGTCGGCTTCTTCCTGACCGCCGGCTTTCTGGGCATGATGTACTACTTCATTCCCAAGCGCGCCGAACGGCCGGTCTATTCCTACCGCCTGTCGATCGTGCACTTCTGGTCGCTGATCTTCCTCTACATCTGGGCCGGTCCGCACCACCTGCACTATACGGCTCTCCCCGATTGGGCGCAGACCCTTGGAATGACCTTCTCGATCATTCTGTGGATGCCTTCATGGGGCGGCATGATCAACGGTCTGATGACGTTGTCGGGAGCATGGGACAAGCTTCGCACGGACCCGGTGATCCGCATGATGGTTGTCTCGGTTGCCTTCTACGGCATGTCGACCTTCGAGGGCCCGCTGATGTCCATCAAGGCCGTCAACTCACTCTCCCACTACACTGACTGGACCATCGGTCACGTGCACTCGGGCGCCCTTGGATGGGTTGGCATGATCTCGTTTGGCGCTCTCTACTGCCTGTTCCCATGGCTGTGGAACCGTCGCGGCCTCTATTCGATGCGCCTTGTCGAGTGGCACTTCTGGATCTCGACCATCGGCATCCTTCTCTACATCACCGCGATGTGGGTTTCGGGTATCCTCCAGGGTCTGATGTGGCGCGCTTACGATGAACTCGGCTTCCTCAAGTACTCCTTCGTTGAATCTGTCGACGCCATGCACATCCCCTACATCATCCGTGCAGGCGGTGGCACACTGTTCGTGATCGGCGCCCTGATGATGGCCTACAACCTCTGGCGCACGGCGCGCGGTGACGAACCAGTCGACGCCAAGAACCAGCCTCGGGTCGCCGCCGCTCCTGAAATCCGTGCAACGCTTGCACCAGCCGAATAAGGGAGGCACATCAAAATGCTTAGCAAACACGGTGTCTTTGAAAGAAACGCCTGGCTCCTTTCGATCGGCATCCTGATTGTGGTGTCGATCGGCGGACTGGTACAGATCGCGCCACTGTTCTACCTCAAGTCGACAATCGAGAAGGTGGAGGGCATGCGCCCTTACTCCCCTCTCGAATTGAAGGGACGCGACATCTATATCCGCGAAGGGTGCTACCTGTGCCACTCGCAGATGATCCGCTCGCTTCGCGACGAAGTAGAACGTTACGGTCACTACAGCCTCGCTGCCGAGAGCATGTACGACCACCCCTTCCAGTGGGGCTCCAAGCGCACCGGGCCTGATCTGGCGCGCGTTGGCGGCAAGTATTCGAGCGATTGGCACGCAGCCCACATGATCAATCCACGATCTGTGGTGCCAGAGTCGATCATGCCCGGATACCCCTGGCTGGCCGAACGCAAGGTCGATGCCGACGACATTGTCGAAGTCCTCAAGACCCAGGCAGCAGTCGGCGTTCCATACACTGACGAGATGATTGCCAACGCCAAGACAGACTTGGCCGCGCAATCCGATCCCGACAGTGACGGTGCCGAAGACGTCGCAACCCGTTACCCCAAGGCCGTCGTCCAGAACTTCGACGGCAATCCCGAAGAGGTAACCGAACTCGACGCCATGATCGCCTACCTTCAAATGCTGGGTACGCTGGTCGACTTCACCAAGTACGACGCAAGCGGACCCAACCTGCGATAGGAGGACTAAACCGTGACCTACCAAACCGTAGCAGCATTCACGCAGAGCCTGTCGCTGCTGATTTTCGTGAGCTTGTTCATCGGCGTCGTCATCTACGCTGTTTGGCCTGGCAACCAGAAAGCTTTCGATCGAGCCAGCCGGCTACCGCTCGAAAACGATCCTGAACCAGGTCGTGAACCGAACATGCACCGTGATACCGGAGGCCGTACGTAATGGCTGATAAAGGCAGATTTGACGAAGCAACAGGAACTCACACCACCGGCCATGTCTGGGACGACGACCTGGAGGAACTCAACAAGCCCCTTCCCAAATGGTGGCTCTACGTTCTCTACGCGTGCATCATCTGGGCAATCGTCTATTGGGTTCTTTATCCCTCTTGGCCGATGATGACCGACTACACGAAAGGCACGCTCGGGTTCTCCCAGCGCGCCCTCGTCATGGAACAGGTGGCAGCCGGCAAAGCGGCCCAGGCCAAGTTCCGTGATGCAATCGCCAAGGCGGAAATTTCGGAAATTCCAAAAAAGCCGGAACTTCTCAATTTTGCATTGGCCGGTGGCAAGGCGGCATTCGGCGATAACTGTGCTCCTTGCCACGGCCGTGGTGCCCAGGGCTTCAAGGGTTACCCCAACCTCAATGACGACGATTGGATTTGGGGCGGCGACCTGGAAGCCATCCAGACCACGATTCGCCACGGCATCCGCAGTAACGCCGACGACGATACCCGTGCCAGCGACATGCCAAAATTCGGCGAGGAAGACTTACTCGAAAAGGCCCAGATCAAGGACGTGGCCGAATACGTGCTGTCACTCGGCGGATCTTCCAAAGACGCGGATGCCGCCGCGCGCGGCAAGGAGGTCTATGCTGAAAACTGCGCCTCATGCCACGGCGAGAACGGCGAGGGCAATCAGGAATTGGGCGCCCCCAACCTCGCCGATGCCATCTGGCTCTACGGCGGCGACAAGGCCGACATCGTCACATCGATCAACACCGGCCGCGGCGGCGTGATGCCGCCATGGTCCCCCCGCCTTGATGACGTGACGATCAAGCAGCTTACCGTTTACGTCCACTCACTTGGTGGCGGCAAGTAAGCAGAAACAAGCCGGCCGGATTGATCGGTCTCAATGAGATCTGATCAACCGACCGGTATCAAAAGAAAAATGGCGCGGCCTGCAACTGGCTTTTTCAAAGGTGTTCCCATCTTCTCAGGCCGATCGCATGCCGCGCCTAGCAGGCTGTTGACACGTGTCGCGACCCACATGCGTTTTTCAACAGCCTGCCAGCTTTTGAAAAAACTGGCACGACCGCCACGGCGACCTCAACACTCAACTGATCTCAGAGAATCGCCCCCGGTCGAACGCCAACAAGGATAGATACAGGCATGTCAAACACCCCTGACAGCTACGTCATGCCCAAGACGGCATCTGCAGGTTCGCACGCAACCGATAGCGCCACCGCCGACACTCACCAAGGCCAGGCCGCGCCCGGCATCGACCGTCACGATGTCGAAGCCGTCAATGCTGTCGAGAACCGCCCACTTTACGCCGATCGCGTCGCCATCCACCCCAAGCGGGCCAAGGGCACGTTCCGCAATCTCAAATGGCTGGTCATGGCCCTGACCCTCGGCGTCTATTACGTCACTCCATGGCTCAGGTGGGACCGCGGCCCTGCGCTCCCCGACCAGGCCGTGCTCATCGACTTCGCCAACCAGCGTCTGTTCTTCGGCCCGATGGAGATCTGGGCACAGGAATTCTACTACGTCACAGGCCTGCTCGTTCTGGCCTCCCTGGCACTATTCCTCGTCACCGCGCTGGCCGGCCGCGTGTGGTGCGGTTATGCCTGTCCGCAAACCGTCTGGACCGACCTGTTCATCATGGTCGAGCGCTTCATCCAGGGAGACCGCAACGCCCGTCTGCGGCTTCAAAAAGCCCCCTGGAGCGCCGACAAGATTTGGAAGATCTCGATCACGCATGCGATCTGGCTTTTGATCTCGGTACTCACCGGCGGCGCGCTCGTCTTCTACTTCCGCGACGCCCCCACACTCGCCTATGAATTCGCGACCGGAACCGCGCCTTATATCGCCTACGTTTTCGTCGGCGTATTCGCCGCCACGACCTACCTGCTTGGTGGCCTCGCCCGCGAACAGGTCTGCATCTACATGTGCCCCTGGCCACGTATCCAAGGCGCCATGTTCGATGATCATTCGCTTCTCGTCAGCTATCGTGAAGCACGCGGCGAACCCCGCGGCCCGCACAAGAAGAATGATACCTGGGAAGGGCGTGGCGATTGCATCGACTGCAAGCAATGCGTCGTCGTCTGCCCGGTCGGCATCGACATCCGCGACGGCCCTCAACTCGAATGCATCCAATGCGCACTTTGCGTCGACGCCTGCAATGAAATCATGGGCAAGATCGGCCGCCCTGGCAATCTGATCGCCTACGATACGTTCCACAATTTGGAAGCCGCCAAAACCGGCGGCACCGCACCCGTCAAGATCTTCCGCCCCCGAACCATCCTTTACATGGTGGTGATCCCCGCCGTGCTGGCATTGATGACTTATGGCTGGGTCAACCGTTCAGAGCTTCAAGTCAACGTCCTGCGTGACCGCAACCCGCTGTTCGTGCGACTGTCCGACGGCGGCGTCCGCAATGGCTACACGGTTAAGATCCTCAACAAGCGTCACGAGACCCGCACCTTCTCCATCGACGTCGAGGGCTTGCCCCCCGCAATAGAAAAGCCAAAGATTACGCTCGTCGGCTTCGCAGGCGATAACCCAAGAGTCGACGTGGCCCCCGACAACCTTCGAGCATTGCGCATTTATTTGTCGATGCCCGCCAGCTCAGTCAAGAAACTGACGAGTGACGCAACAGACCTGACCTTCGTTGTGACCGATACCGGCAACGGTTCCCAAACCCGGCGCGGCACACTGATTAGAACACCCAAGAGGTAACAATGTCCGCACAAAGCCCAAACATGAGCCAAGACGGCTGGACGCTTAAAGGCTGGCATGTCCTTGCCGCCCTGCTAGCGTTCTTTGGAACCATGATCGCAGCCAACGGCGTATTCTTGTACTACGCCATCACCACTTTCACCGGTGTTGAAACGAGCGACGCCTACCGCAAGGGCGTCGCCTACAACGCCCGCTTGGAAGAATCCCGCCAGCTCGGAAAACTGGGCTGGCAGGGCAAGTTCAAGGTGAACGACGGTGTCATCGAGCTTGTGCTTGTCGGCGAGGACGGAACACCCGTGCGCGGCGTCAGGATCGACGGCAAAGTCGGTCGCCCGGCAACCGACCGCTACGATGCCCAGGCAAAATTCTCCGAAATCGGTGACGGCATCTACCGAAGCGACAAGCTCACCCTCGCGCCCGGCAACTGGATCGTCACAGTGGAAGCCCGCGACCCCGTATCAAAGGACGCTTCCCCACGTTTCCGCCTGAAGGAACGCCTATGGCTCTCGCAGTAGATTTCGAACCAGGCTCCACGCCTGAAGGAAAGGTCCCCGACAACCAGCGGGCATCCGCCGGCGAACGCTCCTCCGCACGCATCATCCTGGCCATCGAGAACATGAACTGCGGTGGCTGCATGCGCAAAATAGAGCGCGTGTTGGATGAAACCGCTGGCATCGATACGGTCCGCGCCAACCTATCGGCAAAGCGTGTCACCGTTGAATTCAATCCCCGGCAGACCGACACCGAAGGTGTTATCGCTATCCTCAGTGACGCCGGTTTTCGCGCCGCCGACCTGGCTCATAACGACCTTGATGATCACGCCCGCGCCGATCGCGATCTATTGCTGAGGCTCGCCGTCGCCGGTTTTGCAGCAATGAATATCATGCTGCTGTCGGTTTCTGTTTGGGCCGGCCTGGCAAGCGACATGGATCACGAACTGCGCGTGATGTTCCACTGGCTTTCCGCCCTGATAGCTCTGCCAACTGTCGCCTATTCGGGGCAACCGTTTTTTCGCTCCGCCCTGACCGCACTTAAGGCATGGCGCCTGAATATGGACGTGCCGATTTCCCTGGCCCTGCTACTCGCAGCCGGCATGAGTCTGACGCAAACCATTCGCGGCACGGAGCACGTCTACTTCGATGCCAGCGTATCGCTGATCTTCTTCCTGCTGATCGGCCGTTATCTCGACCAGAGCCTTCGCAGCCGCGCCAAGGGAGCAGCGCAAAACCTGCTCGGATTGAAGTCCGGCTGGGCCACGGTACGCAACGAAGATGGCTCCAGCGAGCGCCTTCCTGCCCGCGCCATCCTGCCAGGCATGCGTATCCTCGTTGCCACCGGCGAACGCATCCCCGCCGACGGCCGCATTGTCTCGGGCACAACCGACATCGACGAACAACTCATCACCGGCGAAACCCTTCCGCGCACCGCAACGAAAGACGCTGCCGTCTACGCCGGCACGCTATCCCTCACCGCCCCGATTGAAATCGAAGCCACCGCTGCCGATGACGATACGCTGCTCTCCGAAATCGCCCGGCTGATGGAAACCGCCGAGCAGAACAAGGGGCGCTACGTCCGGCTGGCAGATAAAGCCGCCGCGCTCTACGCCCCCCTTGTCCATGCCCTCGGACTGATAACCTTCCTTGCTTGGATGTTCTTGGGCGCCGGTTGGGAAACAGCTCTCATCACCGCCATCTCGGTCCTGATCATCACCTGCCCCTGCGCCCTGGCACTTGCCGTTCCCGCCGTCCAGGTTGCAGCAACCAGCCGCCTGTTCAAACACGGTGTCCTCATGACGTCAGCCGACGGCCTGGAGCGCCTGTCAGAGATCGATACCATCGTCTTGGACAAAACCGGCACCCTGACCCGCGGCGAACCCCAACTGACCAATTCCGGCGAGATCTCCAACGAAACCCTCGCCGCCGCAGCCCGCCTGGCCGCCGCCAGCCGTCACCCCTACGCAAGAGCCCTCGTCAACGAAGCAAAGATCCGCAACCTGCCCATTCAGCCAGCCCAAAACGTTAGTGAAACGCCCGGCTCCGGCCTGCTACTCGACAATGCCGACGGCACTCAGGAACGACTTGGGTCAGCGACATGGTGCGGCGTCCCTCGCCCAACGGAACAATCAACAGAAGCCCGGGCATCATTGTGGTACCGCTCCGGCAAGCACAAGCCGGTAGCCTTCCATTTCGTCGACAAACTGCGCAGCGATGCCGCCGCCACCATTGCCAAAGCGAATGCTGCGGGGCTTGAGGTAATTCTGCTGTCGGGAGACCGCTGTTCGGCAGTGGCGGATGCAGCCGAAGCCGCCGGCATAACAAAGTGGTACGGTGAACAACGCCCTGATCAGAAAATTGCCCACCTTGAACAATTGAAGGCCGAAGGGCGGCGTGTCCTTATGGTCGGCGACGGTCTCAACGACGCCCCCGCGCTGGCAACCGCACATGCCTCGCTGTCACCATCATCTGCAGCCGAAGTCAGCCAGATCGCCTCAGACGGCATCATCCAGGGGCCACACCTGGCACCCGTCATCGAAACCCTGGCGGTCGCACGCAAAACCAGACGGATGTCGTTGCAGAACTTCGCCATTGCCGCAGCCTACAATGCCATCTGCATTCCGCTCGCCATGGCAGGCTTCGTAACCCCGCTGATCGCAACGATCGCCATGTCGGCCTCCTCGATCCTGGTGACATCCAATGCGCTTCGGCTTACAAACACCCCACTGGAGCTGTCGTAACCAAGGTCACCTCACCATGACTGCACTGTCCTGGCTCATCCCCGCTGCACTGGCGCTAGGCCTTATCGGCCTGCTTGGCTTCCTGTGGGCACTGAGAAGCGGTCAATTCGACGACCTGGAAGGCGCCGCCTATCGCATCCTCGACGACGACCTGCCGCCCAAGGACGCCAACGACGACCGCGATCCCAAGAAACAAGGGTAACCGAGGAACCATTCCGCAGTAGAGCGCTTGTTCAGGCTTTCTCCGCCTCGGCACCTGACACCTCGCCCACAGGCTTATTGTGGATCAGGTCCTCATAGGCATGCCACGTCGCATGACCAATCAAGGGAAACGCAACCGCCAGCCCGATAAACCCGGTTACGAGCCCCAAAGCCATGAAGCCTGCAATCAGGGCGGCCCACAAAAGCATCGGATTAAGGTTCTTCAACACCGTCTCGACACTCAGTGACATCGCCGTCAGTGCATCGACACGATGCGTCATCAGCAACGGTATCGAGATAACCGAAATCATGTAGGCAACCAGCGCCAACGCGCCGCCAACGATGGTGCCGACAATCAAAAGGCTCAATCCGTGCGTGGTAAACAGCAGCTCCGAAATGAAGTTCTCGATCGGTGGCAGGCTATGCGATCCAAAGAAGAGGGCGAACAACAAGAACGCGATCCTCAGCCATGCGGAAAACAAGAACAGCAGAACAAAACCCATAAACAAGAGTTGTCCCGGAGACTTCATTTCCGGATGCAGAATCTGACCGAATTCGACCGGCTCACCAGCACTTCTGCGCCGTGATAGCTCATAAAGGCCCACCGCAAGCAGCGGCCCCAGAATAAGGAACCCGCCGGCCATCGCGATGACCACGGATTGCCAGCCAAACTGCGTCAGTCCGTAGGCGACAATCAACGATATCACCGCGAAAACGGCACCATACGCGAGGCTGATCCCCGGCTTGGCGCACAAATCGCGCCATCCCGCCGCCAGCCATATCCACGGTCGGTCGAAAACCACTGAATCGATGACGAAGTCTTTTGCAGTCTCACTAGCGACGCTATGCGTATCGGCGGCCATATTTTACTCGTTGCTTTGAATGAAAAACCTGAACTCTGAGGGCGTCAGAATAATATAACTTTAGACTAAAGGCGACCGTTGAGATGAGTGAATTACGCATTGCAAAGAACTCCTGCGGGGTATTCAACGGGCGTTGGGTGACTTATGTCAGCCGGCCTGAGAACTTTAACATTGAGCAATAACTACGTTACATAGGCCGCGAAGCAATCCGGCCCCCCGGGATCAGCCCAAGCCATTGGCAACGACACCCACCTCGACGTGCCAATACGCCATGTTCTCGTCGCAGCATCATGCCGACTTGCCAGACCCAACGCCGCCCTGATTAAAGGCCCATCGCCGATGGCAAAAGACAACGCTCCGACCGTCACACCCGTTATCCTGTCGGGTGGCTCAGGCACCCGCCTATGGCCGCTGTCGCGCGCCCTTTATCCAAAACAGTTCATTCGCTTCCTTGAAACGCACGAGGACAGCTTCCTGGGCGCCACCTTGAAGCGACTGCCCACCGATCAGGGCTTCGCCGCGCCGATCCTGCTTTGCAATAACGATCACCGCTTCCTTGTCCTCGAAGAACTGGAAAACGCCGCCCTGAAACCGGCCTCCATCGTCCTCGAACCGGTCGCCCGCAACACCGCGCCAGCCATTGCCGTCGCCGCATTGTGCGCCTTGCGCGAAGATGAGCACGCGATCCTGGCGGTTATGCCGTCCGATCACGTCATCACGAACCAAACCGCCTTCCAGTCGGCAATTGAGCGTGCAGCCGGCATCGCGGCCGGCGGCAAGCTCGTCCTGCTGGGGATCGCACCAAGCCAACCGCATACCGGATACGGCTATATCCGCCAGGGCAAGGCTCTCAAAGGCGCAAAAGGCGCGTTTTCGGTTGCAGCGTTCGTTGAAAAGCCCGACGAACCAACCGCCCGGCGCTATCTCGATGACGGCGGCTATCATTGGAACAGCGGCATTTTCGTCCTCGACGCGCGAACCTACCTGAAGGAACTCGAAAAGTTCGAGCCTGAAATACTTCAAGCCGCTCAATTGGCCCTTGAAGGTGCTGAAATCGACCTTGGATTCCTCCGCCTCGACCGTGAGAAATTCGCCAAGTCACCGGGAATTTCAATCGACTACGCGGTCATGGAAAAAACCAGCCAAGCCGTCGTGCTGCCCGTTGACTTTGGTTGGAACGACGTCGGGTCCTGGACATCCCTTTGGGAAATCTCCGTGCACGACGAAGATGGAAACCATGCCAACGCCGATTCGCTTTTGGTCGATACCACCGGCAGCTTTGTGCATTCCGAGAAATCGCTTGTGGCAACCATCGGCGTCAAGGATCTGGTCATCGTCGACACCCCTGACGCCTTGCTGGTCGCCGATAAAAACAGATCCCAGGACGTCGGCACACTTGTCTCGGCACTAAAGGCCCATGGCCGAACCGAACAAGAGCAGCACCTCCGCAACGTCCGGCCTTGGGGATACTTCGAGACGCTGTCGCTTGGCACCCGCTTCCAGGTCAAGAAACTGCACGTTAAACCGGGCGGTAAGCTGTCCATGCAAATGCACCACCACCGCTCCGAGCACTGGGTGGTCGTCCAGGGGACCGCCAAGGTGACGATTGGGGATAAAGAACAACTGGTACGTGAAAACGAGAGCGTTTATATCGTTGCGACACAGTGGCACCGTCTGGAAAACCCCGGGAAAGTGCCGCTAGAGCTGATAGAAGTGCAAATCGGCAGCTATTTGGGCGAGGACGATATTGCCCGCAAGGATGATATCTATCAACGCACTGCCGATGAAACCAAATGACCGGGGAACTATGCTGCCGGGATAACGCTGGCCCGCGCTATTTCGACGGGTTGGCAGTCTTAAGTCAGACCTGTAGATAGTCGCCCAGGCAGTTTGGAAATCAAAAACGCAACGATTAGAAATTGAGCGAGGATCTGTGCACAAGAGCAGGCATTTGAAGGACTTGGAAGCCGAAAGCATCCAGATCCTACGCGAGGTCGCCGGCCAGTTCGAACGGCCCGTACTGATGTATTCGATCGGCAAGGATTCAGCCGTCCTCCTGCATCTGGCGCTCAAGGCATTCTATCCTGCCAAGCCGCCCTATCCTTTGCTTCATGTCGATACCACCTGGAAGTTCAAGGAAATGATCGCCTTTCGCGACGATATGGCGGCTCGTCACGGCCTCGACATGATCGTCCACATCAACAAAGAGGGCGTCGCAGAGGGCATCGGCCCGTTTTCCCACGGCAGCGCCGTTCATACCGACATCATGAAAACGCAGGCTCTCCGCCAGGCGCTTGAGAAGGGCAAGTTCGACGCCGCCATTGGCGGAGCCCGCCGGGACGAGGAAAAATCCCGCGCCAAGGAGCGCGTTTTCTCCCACCGCACCGCCGACCACCGCTGGGATCCCAAAAAACAGCGCCCCGAACTTTGGCAGATCTATAACGGCCGCCTGTCGCCAGGTGAAACGATGCGCGTGTTCCCGCTTTCCAACTGGACCGAACTCGACATCTGGGAATATATCCAGGTCGATAACATTCCAATCGTCCCCCTCTACCTGTCAGCCGAGCGTCCGGTCGTTGAACGCGACGGCATGTTGCTGATGGTCGATGACGACCGTCTGCCGCTTGAACCCGGCGAAAAGCCCCAGCAAAAGAAAGTCCGCTTCCGCACGCTGGGTTGCTATCCACTCACCGGAGCGATTGAAAGCCCCGCCGACACCGTTGCCGACATCGTCAACGAAATCAAAGCAGCGCGCACCTCCGAACGCCAGGGCCGCATGATCGACCGCGACCAGTCCGGCTCGATGGAGAAAAAGAAGGAAGAGGGGTACTTCTGATGGCCGACGTTGCAACCCACCCGGAACAATCCACCCAATCAGGTGAGTCCGAGCTGCCAATCCTCCGCTTCCTGACCTGCGGCAGCGTCGATGATGGCAAGTCCACCCTCATCGGCAGGCTGTTGTTTGACTGCCAGCTCATCCACGAAGACACACTGGAAAGCCTGTCGGCCGAAAGCCGCAACTTCGGCACCACCGGCGGCGACCTCGACCTGGCGCTTCTCGTCGACGGCCTCCAGGCCGAACGCGAACAAGGCATCACCATCGACGTTGCCTATCGCTACTTTTCCACACCGAAGCGCAAATTCATCGTCGCCGACACACCAGGCCACGAGCAATACACCCGCAACATGGCAACCGGCGCGTCGCGCTGCGACCTGGCAATCATCCTCGTCGATGCCCGCAAAGGCGTCGTCACACAGACCCGCCGCCATAGCTGCATTGCTCACCTATTGGGAATCGAGCATGTCGTCGTCGCCATCAACAAGATGGATCTGGTCGACTTCGACGCCATCCGCTTCGCAGAAATCGAGAAGGACTACCGCGAATTCGCCGGCCAACTGGGCATTCCCCACATAACGACGATCCCGATGTCGGCGCTCGAAGGCGACAACATCTCGCGGCGTAGCGAAAAGATGCCGTGGTACACCGGGCAAACCCTGCTCGATAAGCTGGAGAGCGTCGATGTCACAAGCGCGGCTGCCTCCGGCCCAATGCGGATGCCCGTCCAGTGGGTCTGCCGCCCCGACTTGAATTTCCGCGGCTATGCCGGAACGCTGTCGTCAGGCTCCATCAAACCCGGCGACGCCATCGTTGCACTGCCCAGCGCCCGCACCAGCACAGTCGCCCGCCTGGTTACCGCCGACGGCGACCTGGAGGAAGCCACCGCTGGCGATGCGATCATGATGACGCTTGCCGATGAGATCGATATTTCCCGCGGCGACGTCATCTGCACCTCTGACGAACGCGCCGAGGTGGCAGACCAATTTGCCGCCGATATCGTCTGGATGAGCGAACGTCCGCTGCTCAAGGGGCGGCCCTACATCCTGCGTTGCGGCCAGCAATCCACCGTCTGCCAGATCAGCGAGTTGAAGCACAAGCTGAACGTCGAGACGCTGGAACATATGGCCAGCCGCCAGATGGAGCTGAACGAAATCGGTCTTTGCAATCTGACCGTCACCAAGCCCATCGTTTTCGACCACTATACCGACAATCGCGAGCTTGGCGGTTTCATCCTCATCGACCGGCTGACCAACGAAACGGTCGGCGCCGGTATGATCCGCTTCTCGCTGCGCCGCGCCCATAACGTTCACTGGCAGGCCGTCGACATCCACAAGTCCGCACGCTCGACACTGAAACACCAGAAGGCCTGCTGCCTGTGGTTCACCGGCCTGTCGGGATCGGGCAAGTCAACTGTCGCCAACCTTCTGGAGAAGCGGCTTTACGCACAAGGGCGCCATACATACCTCCTCGATGGCGACAACGTCCGCCACGGCCTCAACCGGGACTTGGGCTTTACCGATGCCGACCGGGTTGAAAACATCCGCCGCGTCACCGAGGTGGCGCGCCTGATGGTCGATGCCGGTCTCATTACCATCGTCTCGTTCATCTCGCCCTTCCGCGCCGAACGCCGCTTTGCCCGCGACCGCTTCGATGGTGACGAATTCCTGGAGCTTTACGTGGATACTCCGCTGGAAATCTGCGAAACCCGCGATCCAAAGGGCCTTTATGCCAAGGCGCGTGCTGGCGACATCAAGAACTTCACCGGCATCTCCTCACCCTATGAGCCGCCCGAGACCGCAGAGTTGACACTCCACGGCGGCTCCAAGTCGCCAGAAGCCCTGGTCGACGACCTGATTGAATTCTTGACCGCCAGTGGAATTATCGACGAGGTTTGACACACATCCCAAAACGCCGATCGCGGAACCTCCGCGATCGGCTCGGATTACCAATGATAAGCCGGCAGCACCTATGAATGTTTTCGGCTGCACACGATCCTAAATCTGCCGATCTCAGAAAGTATAATCCGAGCATGGGCACGACACGCGCCGAGAACATTTTCAATCACCTGGCTTCGCTGCGCTTTGAAACGGTGACAAGCGTCGCAGCCCAGGTCGCAAAACTTGCCCGGACCCTCATCGAGAATATCCCCGGCCCCTTTATCGCCGTCCTGATCTTCTGCTCGCTTTCACCCGCCCTCAACATCCTGGCGCTCGCCGGCACCATCAAGACGGCGGCCCTCTTGCTGTTCGACTGGACGAGAGCCCTTGAGCTCGGCACTTATCTGGGCTTCTCGATGGATGGCGTCACCAAGACGGACATCACCTGGATTGCGTGCGCTGTCATTATCGCACTGTACCTGGCAGCCGGAACTGCGGTTTATTTCAAGAAGCGCTCCAAAGCCAATTTGCGCGGCCATGCCGAAGTCCTGGTTTACGATCGATTCTTGAATCACAACCAGCTAGACCGGCTATTGCAATTGCCAGACATACTCAAACTGGCAACCAAGAGCAGCGCCGCCTACTCGCGCAGTAGCACCAATCTGGCCGAGGGCCTGTCGCTGATGATCCTGTGCACGGTCATCCTGATCGTGCTCTCCATCTATCTTCCCTACCTGATAGCTCTTGTCTTGATCATCTTGTTGCCCATCCAGCTTTACTTCCTGTTGACTGGCAGGCGGGCCGGATTCAGCTCCAAGAAAATCAACGATATGGAAGCCCGCCGCCGCGAACTCCTGAATCAGCTCGTCGCACAGAACCTGGAGAAGACGGCCGAGCCCACACCACGCGCGAAATTGCAGAGCGAATACCTTCAACTCACCCGTGAAGTCACCAGAAGGCGCACAGCCCAGATGGGCGCCACCGCAACGCCTGACGTCATCCTGTCAGCCGTCACCGGACTGGTACTTGCCGGCGCGATGGTCTTTCTATCGGGATTGGAAACCGACCAGGACAGTCTGATCTATCTTCTGATCGGCTTCATCCTGATCCGCTTCCTGTTCCTGTTTCTGCGTAACGTCTTGATGCAGGCGCAATCGGTCATGCAGAACCTCGACCAGATCCGCTTCGTAAACGAAACGATCCTCAGCTCGACAATCAGCGAAGATGCATTGCCCTCAAGCGATCCTGTCCCGGCGGACCACCCCGACGACTACGACGAACTGACTTGAAACAGCCGCTTCTCGCCAAGCAGCGCGTTACAAAATGAAGTCATCATCATCGATCCGCCCCGGCGTGACATTCACCAGTCGAACACTGTCGCCACCGTATGAAATCACGGTGTCGCGTCCATCCTGATCGATATCGAGTTGCGAAAACGCCCTGAGGCCGCTGACACGGCTGAAATCGAGCGTATCGTGTCCAGGCCGGAAACCGATAATAGTGTCATCACCCCAGTTATTGGTCAGCAACGCCCGATCATCGCCAGCACCGAAAACATAGCGGTCATCACCACCGCCCCCAGACAACAGATCTTTGCCTGCCCCGGCATAGAGGCGATCGTCTCCCGCGCCGCCGAACATGCGGTCATCGCCCGCGCCACCGATCATCAGATCGTTCCCGGCCTGACCGTGCAGCGCATCGTTACCACCCTGACCGTAAACCCGATCCTGGTCGTTGCCGCCCATCACCAGGTCGTTGCCGCTGCCGCCGACGGCATAGTCATTGCCGTTGTTGCCCAACAAAACATCGTTGCCGCTCGATCCTGAAAGAACGTCGACCCCACTGCTGCCGGTCAGACGGTCATTTCCGCCCTGACCGTAAAGACGGTCGTTGTCGGTTCCGCCATAGATGTAGTCGTTGCCGTTTCCGCCCAGCGCGATGTTATTGCCGTCCTGGCCAAACAGCCGGTCGTTGCCTTCCTCGCCATAAAGCCGGTCATTGCCCGTCCCGCCCTCGATGCGGTCCCCGCCGTCACCGCCGCGCAGCACGTCGACGCCCTCGCCGCCTCGCAAAATGTCGACACCGCCGCCACCAAGCAGCGAATCGTTTCCATCGTTTCCAAGCAACGTATTGTTGGCACTGTTGCCAACGATCACATCACGCCCGGAACCACCGCTGGCGACCTCGATCGTCACGCCCTTGGCAATCGTAAAGCCACCGTAGATGCCGTCTGCTTTCGAAAGATGCCCTCCCGCATTTGGGTCGCCCTCTCGCAACGAGGCTTCCCTCAGGTCAATCCGGGTCGTATCGCTTCCCGCATAGGCAATCGTATCGCGCCCGCCGGCATCCCAGATCGCCTGGTAGAACGTTCCCTCTTCATTGGTATCGGGCAACCAATAGGTATCGTTCCCGGTCCTATAAGACGTGTTTGCCCCATAGATCTGCTGGATGGCGTAGATGTCGAATGCCATCGGCGTTCCCGTCCAGCCATGATCACCGGTGACATCGGGATCAAGCCGATCGGCAACCCTGCCGTCGTTATAGCTCATCACCGTATAAAGGCCCTGGTTCAGCCCGTAGGTGCCCGTGTCAAAGGCATGGCTGACACCTGGAAAGATCGTTGATGCCCCATCGGCATCGTGCGGGTGCGCAAGCCCCAGGCCGTGGCCGATCTCGTGAATAATCGTGACGAAGCCATAGCCGCCCTGCTCCAGGCCGCCGCTGCTACCATCTCGGTCCCAGCCGGTGCCTTGAGCATTGAAGTAGCCATGCTGTTGTCCGCCCCAGGGGTATTCGAACGAGCCCAGCGCCCCACCATTGACGCTGTTGCTGGCTGTAAAAAACAAGAAGTCGGCCGCAGCTTCGTTTGCAGTTTCGACAAACCTGATCCGGGCGACATTCGACCAAGTCTCCAGTCCCTCGCGGAACTGCGCTTCCTCATAGCTGGTCCAGTTGAAATAGCGGTCGCTGAATGCGAACGAAATGGTCCTGCTGGAAACCTCGTTGCCACTAACCAAACCGGTCAAATAAGCGCTCGGCATTCTCACCCCACGAAATCTTTTGGCAACGTTTGCAGCTCAGGCCATCGAGTGCCCGAAATGCCCAAAACGTCCGATTTTATCTTGACACACCCTAGTGATTCGTTGGCCAGGCGGCTACAGCAGCGCTTCAATGCTGCCCGATAATACCTATACGCCAATCAACCCGCGACCAGCGCCCACAGCTACGTTCTCACTCAACAAGTGCTGAATCCTGGCATCACTCTGATACCTGAGCTTGGGCTGAAACCGCGATAGAAGCGAATTTCTGGCAACAGCTTCAAAGTCCGGCCTGGAAAAGTCATGAGCCCGTTCAACAAGCTGGAATTCACTGGCCATATCGCAATCGAACGCTCCTGGATCATCCGAATTGATACTGAAATTCATTCCAAGATCCCGGGCCCTGCCGATTGGGTGACTGGCGATCGACTTCGCAGCCCCCATTTTCAGGTTGCTGGTCGGACAGAATTCGATGTGGACATTGTCCGCGATGAGCCTGTCAACCAGACCGTCATCGGTGAAAGCGGCAATGCCGTGACCGATCCGGTCGGCCAATCCAACATCGATGGCTTCACGCACTTCCTCGCTGTCACCCAGCTCGCCGGCATGGATTTCGATCCCCAGCCCGTGGTCTTTCAAGACTTCGAACATCCGGCGAAACCGCGAGACCGGACAATCCCGCTCAAGTCCGGCAATCGAGATCCCTGAAATGCCTTGCGACTTGCCCAGCGCAACGCACCTGGCAATATCCTTGTCGATCAGTTCATCAGGAAGGCTGCGCGGCACGAGAAACAAAAACTCGATTTGGATGCGGCCGTTCTCCCTGTCCCAGACCCACTCCTGGAATTCAGAAAATTCATCAGTTGCTTGCGCCAAATCGCGTGAAAACATCAATGGCGAAATCATCATTTCCGCATAGACGACATTCTGGGCGACAAGCCGCTCGATGTGCCAACCAAGGATGGGCAGGAATTGGCGCCACGATGCACTCTTGTAAGGATCGACCCTCACCAGCCAGTTGGCGAACCCATCAGCACCCTCGCCCCAACCAACGGGCGTGACACCGCAAGGCTCAACCAGAACCTTTTCGCCAGCCTTCGCCAGATCGCCTAGAAGAGCGGAATTGAGAACCCCGATCAGATGGCAGTGGAGTTCAACTTTAGGTACCGTTTCATGGACCATTTATCGCCCTTCGGGTTCATCGGCGGAACAATGTCGACGTAGCCATCCTGCGACACGATGAAGATCAACGCGGGATACTTGCTGCTCGTGACGTAATTGGCCGCTGAATTGTATCGGCCGCCGCGCTGCCAGGTTCCGCTGGGTGTCGAGCTGCCGTCCATGATCGCGCCGACCGCATGTACGTTGCCGTCGATATCGGCAATCAGTGTCCCGTCGATTGCCGTCAACTGCGTGGTTACTTCGGCCGTCAGCGCCACCGGGCGAATTGGAATACACTGCGAAGAAAGCCGCTGGGCTTCGTGCCGCGCGCCGGGCGTAAACAGGATGTTGGTGCCCACCGGCTGTTCGGCAGCGATGATCGCAATATCCCACAACGTCTCCAACCCGTCCTGTTCGACCATCGGCAGGCACTTCTTGACATGCGCCTGGAAGATTTCCTTGGTCAGGATGCGGTCAACCTCGACAGGCGAGCCGTATGAAACCATGGCGAGCAGTTGCTCACCTCGCTGCATCGTCCAGATGCCCCGGCCCTTGAACAGGATGTGGTGGCAGTCCTGGATTTGATCAAAGTCGACGAAGCCGTAAAAGTAGTCGCCATCAAACAGCAGCGCGAATTGCTGAGAGGCCATCTCGATCAGCTTGCGCACGCCGGTGTTATGCGACAGATGGATCGGCCTGCGGAATTCAATGCTCGGCTTGATGTTCGCACTGCCACGCTTGGCCAACACGATATAGCCTGCACCCGCGCGGCCTTCGTATTGCGCCGCTGCAAGGTCGCAGCACAATTCGTACAGCCCATAGTTCATCCGGCCCGTAGCTTCCTGCGACAGCTTTTGCAGGAACAATTGGGCAGCAGCGCGCGACAACAGGTCAGGCGCAAGGCCAAAAAACGTATCTGATTGGCGCGGTGACAAGCAGTATTGTAGCGAGACATAAACCAGCGCATCGAACAATCGCTTGATCTCAAACGACTTCAATCCGCCCGGTTGGCCCGTTTCATCACCCCCACCTGAGCGCTTCTTGATCAGGAAGCCGACAGTCCGGTGGTCGAACTCGGTCCGCGTTGACTTGAAGACGAATTGTGCGCCAGCCGTTTCCGCTTCGGTTTGATCGAAGTAGCGCAACAACGCTTCCTCAACGAGCGGGTCGCGCTCATCCTCACACGAAACAAGCTGAACCCTCGTTGACGGACCGGCCCCTTTCGGACGGCTTACACCCGCAACGCTTGTCGGTTTCGGGTCGGCGCTGGAAGCGATCTGCACATTGCCGTGATCGTTGATCACCACAACGAACGTGACATCGCAATCCGCATTGAATTTCGCCAGCAGCATTCGAACCTGCTCAAACGACTCCAACGAGACCGAAATCCGCTTACCCGCCGACGGCGCCTGCCGCGTATTCGCTTCCAATTCCTTCAACACGACTCTTCCGCCTCGCTTAAGTCCTCAGGACGCCCGCTTTTTTATTCTCAGCCCGAATAGACCTCAGGCAGGAACCAGCATTTCCTTGAAATCGCCGCCGCCGGCCACATACACGCCTTCCAGCTTGGGCAGCACTGCAAACTTGGCATCGCCAAGCCACGCCGCTCCATTGATATCCACCTGCGACATGTCGATATCACCCAGGAAGTTCGCGCCTTCAAAACCGCAAGACGATTGGAACATCGCGCGTGCAAAACTCGCCGGCCCGGCAAACTCGCAATCGGTAAATGCCGTCGCCTCGCCGAAACGTGCTTCGCTGAAATTCGCTTCGTCGAATTTACTCCCCGAGAACCACGCACCGCGTGCGAAGTCGGCATATTCAAACATCGCCTGCCCGACGACCTGAATGTCACGGAACTGCGCTGGCTTCATGAACATCGCGTTCTGAAAATCGCAAACACTGTAGAATGTCGCCCGCTCGAAACACGCCTCACCAAGAAACGAAACCTGGCGCAGAATTGCAGGGCCGTAGAAAGTCGTGCCCTGAAACCAGCAATCGGCTTCAAATTCGCTGCCGCTGAAATCGGCCCGGCCCGGGAAGACGAGCGCGGCGAAATCAACGTCTTCGGTGAAACGCGTGCCCGAAAAATTCGCGATCGCCAATGCATCGCAAACCGCGCCAAGTGCGGGATCGGTGCCCGCCAGCCCGCGAACCTCAAGCATCTCCTGGGACCACTTGTTCCACGCGGGCCTGCCCGACGCGAACCGCCCCATCGTCGCAAGGCGCTGTTCGAAGTGCGCTTTTTCCGAGATCGGACCGATATCCCCCAAAAGCGCGCGGGCCAATTGCACGATATCGTCGCCGTAGTCGGTATTCTCAACCCAGGGGTTTAAGAGCTTCAATTCGCTCACGACAGCCGAATTACGCTGAGGATTGAACTTGGTCATGGTCCTTGAAAGTCCAAACTAATATTTACGCACACACACCACCGATCGATACGAATGATCGGCATCACATTGGTTTGGAAATCATTTCGGATTGTGCCGGATGGAAACGCCACCAAATGATTCCCGAGACATCGATAGCGCCAAGGTCACAAAACGCTTTCGCGACAACGGCTGCTTAGTGGTTGCAAGACCACTCCATCGTTTGCCTGAGATCGTAAAAGGCCCGCGTAAAGATACTGCTAAGCTTACCGAAAGCGGTCTCAATGCCTCCCACCGGCCACCGGGAACCTGCGGCCGTGACGACTGCAACCTTTGCGAAAGTCGGGTTAACCACCCAAAGCTTCAGCCTTGCGTGCAACCATCACCTTGGACAAAAACGCCAGATCCTGGCTGACCGGCTCAAGTCCGGCATCCTTGAAGACCTGCTCCAGATCGTCGATTGCAAAGCTGCGGAAATAAGGTTCATGAAACCGAACCGGAAAGGCTTCCAGCAATCCATCCCAGCCCGGCCGGTCGCCCATCTGCAGACTATCGATAAACACAAACAAGCCACCTGGCTTCAATACGCGCGCAATTTCCCCACTCACCGTTCGGCGAACTTCGGGCGGTAGTTCATGAAACAGGAATACACAGCTCACGATATCCTGGCTGGCATCTTCCAACGGTATGGCTTCCGCATTCGCATTGAGCAGCTGAGCCGGACGCAGCCTGCCCATATGGCGGCCCGCTTCCAACAGGTATGATTGACTGAGATCCAGTCCCGTCAGCTTCATCGCCGGATAGACGCGACGGACCTCACGCAACAAGCGACCCGTCCCGCAGGCGACATCAAGCAGTGAAACCTGGCGCTGGTCGCGCCCCTTCATGAAATCCGAAATCGGCCGAAGGCCGGCCCGGCGCATTGCCGCCGCCGCCCCGTAAAACAGCGTTTCAACCTGAACATCATAAAGCCGTGCTGAATCTTCGGTCAGATACCCTCCGGTCTGGAAATGAAAATCCTGGGTGAAATACGCTGGCAGATCGGCGCCATGCTCTTCGGCCACCGCCCGCGCGCTTGACGCATCTTTTTGCGCGCGCCGTTGCGTCGTCTCCGGCAGGTCGGCCATCATCTCTCGCAGGCGTTGCAAATGCCGGAACGGCGAAAGCATCTCCTCGTGCCCGGGTGGCGCAATACCCTCTCGAACAGCCTCGGCATCCGCCCTCAGCAACGCCCGAACCTCGCCCATAAGTTCGGCCCTGTCAGGAACCGGCCGCGTTGGCTCGAAGTCTGACGGCGTCGAAATCTTCTGGGACTGCTGACGCATCAGCCAGTTGACACCCGAGTACCAGCCCATCCGGGCGACGTTGCCGGCGAATTGCAGTCCCCAGGATACCGGTAGACCTGACTTGGCCTGCTGCATCTGAAACAGCCTCCTTTTGTTCAACTTTAGTGAATCCAGTTAAACAGCCGCACCTTGTATACATTGCAAAAATCGGTCAAAATTCTATGGTGCAGTGCACTCGGAAATACTCGCCTAGCGGAAATCAACGATCCGGAGCCAGTTCTGAACGATGCCACGTTACCAGAATATCGTCATCCTCACCGGCGCAGGTCTGTCCGCTGAATCCGGACTGGCCACTTTCCGCGACAAGGACGGTATCTGGGCCAAATACGACCACAGCGACGTCGCCACGCCCGAAGGGTTCGCCCGCAATCCCGAGCTGGTCTACGAATTCTACAACATGCGCCGCAGGGAAGGCATCAAGGCCGAACCCAACGCAGCCCATCAGGCGCTTGCAACCTTGCAAAACAAGTATGACGGCAACGTGCACATTGTCACACAGAACATCGACAATCTGCATGAGTTGGCGGGCGCATCGAATGTGATCCACATGCACGGCGAAATGGCCAAGGCAATGTGCACCCATTGTGAAGCCCGCTCACCCTGGAATGAAAACCTGTCCGCCAGCCTGAAATGCCCCGAATGCGAATTGATCGGAGGCATGCGCCCAAACGTTGTCTGGTTTGGAGAGATGCCCTACCGGATGGACGAAATCGCCGCCGCACTCGCGAGCTGCGATCTATTCATTTCCATCGGCACCAGCGGCAATGTCTACCCCGCCGCAGGCTTCGTGGCAGCCGCAACGGAAGTCGGTGCCCACACAGTTGAGCTGAACCTCGAACCCTCCGACACCGCCAGCCAGTTCAACGATACCCATCATGGCCCGGCCACCGAAGTGGTACCCGCCTACGTCGGCTCCCTTTTGAAGAATTGCGCAGTCGACGCCTGACCCGCCTTCGTCAGCGGCGGAGTACGGCAACCGTCTCCACATGCGGTGAATAAAGGAACTGGTCGATCGGCGTGACGCTTTCCAAGCGATAACCGCCGTCGATCAGAATTCGCAGGTCCCTCGCAAGCGTCGCCGGACTGCAGGAGACGGCCGCCACGACCTGTACTTTCGACTTTGCAAGCATCTCGGCTTGCGCCTTGGCCCCCGCGCGCGGCGGATCGAAAACCACCAGGTCGAATGGCTCCAGTTCCTTGCGCGACAACGGCTCGTGAAACAGGTCGCGCACCCTGGTTTCGATGCCCCTTAAACCCTGCGTCCGTCGCCTGCCATCTTCAAGTGCTGCGATGGCCGCGGTATCGCTGTCGATTGCCAGAACCTTGGCGCGCTCAGCCAGCGCAAAACTGAAGGCGCCGACCCCGCAAAACAAATCCGCCGCCATCCGCGCGCGCTTGCCGAATGCCCCGGCAACCAAACCCGCCATGGCCCGTTCGGCTTCCCCGGAAGCCTGTAGGAAAATCCCCGGCGGTGGAACGATGCTGGCCCGCCCGCAACGGATCTCCGGCGCTCCCGATTGGTAAAGCGGATCACCATCAAGACTTAATCGGACAAGCCCCAGGTCTTTGGCCTTTCCAGCCATCACCGCGCGGCCCTTCGCCGACAGCTTTCCCGAGAGCCCGGCCCCGGTGGTGGAAATATCGACATCCAGGCCGTTATCCGCCTTCAGAATGTAAACCCGCGCTTCACTTCGGTCGTTGATAAGCGGCCCGATCAAGTCACGCACACCTGCCAGCACGCTGACAATCTGTGGCGCCAGCACCGGACATTCGACAATATCGACCAGTTCATTGCTGCCAGCTTCGTGAAATCCGATCAAAACATCCCGGCCCGCGCGCTTCGCTGTCAACGTCGCCCGCCGCCGTGCGCCATGCCCGACCGATATAATCCGCTCAAGTTCCGCTGCGATACCCCGGCTCGCCAGCGCCTGACTTACCAACTCGGCTTTCCAGGAGCGGTACCCCTCCGCCTCGAAGTGCTGAAGCGCGCATCCGCCACAGCGCCCGAAGTGCCCACAGACTGGTTCCACCCGTTGGTCGGCCGCCCTGACGATCGTTTCAATGCGCGCCCGTTCGCCCTCAATGCAGGCATCAATCGTTTCACCGGCCAGCGCGAATGGAACGAACACCCGGCCAGCACTGCTGTCTTCAGCAACACCGTCCCCTTGCGCGCCAAGCCGATCGATTTGCAGGCGGGTCACCTCAGTCATCAAGCTGCGCCCCTATCAGATATTCCACATTGCCGACCTTTCCTGGCAGAGGCGATTGCATGGTCCCACACACCCGCCACCCTTCTTCGACAAGCAAGCCTTCTATCCGCGACAGCGCTAACCCGACGTCTGCCTCATCTCGGACGAGACCTTTTTTTCCGACAGCTTCCCGGCCCACTTCAAACTGAGGCTTGACCAAGGCGATCAACCAGCATCCCTTCGCTGCAAACGATAGCGCCCGCGGCAGCGCCTGTGTCAACGAGATGAAACTGACATCGATAACGATTGCCCCAACATCGCCGGGCACCTGTTCGGCCGCCAAGGCACGAATATCGCAGCCCTCAAGACTGACAACCCGCCGGTCATTCGCCACCTCGGGGTCAAGCTGACCACGCCCGACATCGACCGCATAAACCAGGCTGGCCCCGGCTTCCAAAAGGACCTGGGTAAACCCACCAGTCGACGCTCCGACATCCAGGCAGGCAACTTCGTTGGCCGAAAACCCGAACGCCTGCAATCCGGCAACCAACTTCGTAGCGCTCCGTGCAACATAGGCATTGGCGTCCTCATCGACGCTTAAGTCAGCATTTCCATCAACCAGCATCCCCGGCTTGGCAGCAGTTGTCCCGCCAATCTTCACCGCGCCGCGCCGGATGAGATCGCGCGCCCGCGATCTTGATTTCACCAGGCCTCTAAGCACCAAAACCTGATCCAAACGTTCGCGCTTCACGTTAACGTCCCTGGCGAACTGATAACGGCCATAACAAAAAAGTTCCTCAAATTTTGCGGCTTACGGATCTACAATGGCACGGACTGCATCAAGCAGATCAAGACAAGAAAATTATCAAGGAGGAATGCCAAGTGTTGAAAAAGCTCATTGTCGGTGCATCACTGGCGCTGCTGGTCGCAATCCCCGCATTTGCTCAAACCGCAGCCCCTGACGGCGCCAAAGTCTACATTATCGAACCCAAGGACGGCGCCGTCGTCTCCAGCCCGGTGACTGTGCGCTTCGGGCTATCGGGAATGGGCGTCGCACCCGCTGGCGTCGAGAAACCCAAAACCGGCCACCACCACCTGATTATCGATACCAAGGTGGAGGACTACGACAACCCGCTTCCAGCCGACGAAAATCACAAACATTTCGGTGGCGGTCAGACCGAGGCGACCATCGAGCTTTCGCCAGGCAAGCACACATTGCAGTTGGTCCTGGGCGACCACAATCACGTTCCCCACAAACCGGTCGTGGAAAGCGACGTGGTGACCATCACCGTGAAGTAGCAGCAAAATCGGGACCGAAGTCTGCTCGGACTTTGGTCCCGTCTTGTAGGTCCTCAAGAGAACACGGCTCTCAGGCAGCAACCGATTGGTCGGCCTTGTCACCATGAGCAGGGGTGGTTTCTCCAACCTGCTTGAGAACTTCTTCGAGCTCGCCCACGGCACTCATCGTGTCATCAAACGCCGACCCGTCAGCCATGCACGAGTCCTTCGCCATCGCGGTCACCGGCAACTCCGGATCAACATTCGCCTGCAGGGAAACCGCTGCAGCCTGCTCATAAGCCGCATCCCGATTGGAGCGGCAGACGATCTGCGCTTCCGATACGTTGGGTAGAATTTCCCGCAGTTCGACCAGCATCCGCTCATAGGCATAATCGACGGCATCAAGTTGGCGCGCAGCCGCCTCGTGCAGATCACCGATCTGGCGTGCCTTATCGATCCCCTGATCGACAACACCGTTGATCCGCGACCATTGCGTCGCCTCATCAAGCGGTTTTTCACCATTCTCCATGTCGTCATCGAGCTCCCGCTCAACAGCCAACGCGCCAGCGTTGCTTGGGCGCGCTTTCGGGTTCGCTCCCATCAAGGCTGACCGGAGCAGCAAACTCACGACTCTGAAGAAATTACGGGGCAACCAGACGAGCACCGCCTTGAGCGCAAGTCCGACGCCAGAGGCAATCCAACTGACTGCCTTCATAATATTGCGGCTGTAGCTAATCTGATTTGCGGATGTTTTGGAAGCCTCTGCAGCAATTACCCGGCGTGGCACGGTTTTCCTTGAAGCGCGCGACTGCCCCGACACGCCGGCGGGACCTGCCACCGAAACGCGCCCGCCAGCCAGCACCAGGCTCGCAATTCCGATAATCGAGAGAATAACATATCCCTCGGTGCCAATAACGGGAATCCATTCCAGGCTCACCAGTCCACCCTTTACGTCAGCGCCAACAATAAATACCGGCGTTCGAAAACATCAAGATATTGCGCTTCGCCCATCACCAGCATCAATGGCCGGTTCATTTCGCGCAAAACACTCCACCACAAACATAGTAAACCGAATCACATAAAAAGGTGAGTGAATTCTTACACTCGAGCCAAATAAATACATATTCTTCAGAGGGTTGCATGGGCAGCTTTAAGCGCGATATCGCTCCAGGCACCATTTTGCACGCAGAAACGCGCAACAAGAAGAGCCCACAGAAACAATTGCGGCAGCAGTGATTGCAGGAATTCGAACAAGAGTAGAAAACGGACAATTCAAGCCGAATCGATTTAATCGCTGAGAAAATCATCCCTCAGCTATTTCTTCCAACCCTTGATATTCGGAGCCGCCCTGAAACGGTAATGCCCGGTTATTTTATTGGCGAAAAGCCAATCCTCTTCACGCACACCATACCCCCGGTTGTGAATAACCAAGGGCACACCTGAAATCGTCTTCTTGTCAGAGACAATGACGATATGCGTTTTCGAGAATGTCCCATCGTGAACGTAGTAGCTGACGAGATCGCCCGGCTTGTAGTCGATGGGATTGTCGGTGATCGGCAACGCCGCCCCTTTGCGCGCGAAAAATTTCCGTAACACGCGAACCCGCCGATGATCGATGTTCTTATCGCCCGATCCCACCCGTGAGCGATGAACCATCTCTTGGAGGTCGATACCCAGCGTGCGATAGGCCCGCACGATCACATCCGTGCAAACCCCCAGATACCAGGGAACATCTCCCATCGGGTAGCCGATCTTGCGGTAGCTGGGGTCGTAGATGACAGGAACTGTCCGTTGCGCTCGCGCCGCATGCACCAGATCCACGGAGAATTTTTTCGCCCCCGCATCAATGTTGGCGGCAGCCGGCATAGTCAGGACGAGGAGCCCCACAAACAGCGAAATCAACGTAGCCGGAATTTTCAAACGGACTACGAAAAACACGTTGCAGCACTCCTTCAAGCAGCAGCCAGAACTCTCATTGAAAGATAGCCATTTTGTCGCACCCCCGTCTACCTTCGTCTAGGGAAAAACTGCTCGTCGCCTAGCCCATCTCAAGGTCCACATGGCGCCCTAAAAGCTGCACGATATCGTCACGAGTGGCCCCTGCCGCCCGAAGACCTTGAAGGCTTGTTGCCCCCTCGCTCTTGGACAGTTTTCGTCCACCGCTATCGCACACCAAGCCATGGTGCCGGTAGACCGGTTCGCGCAAATCCAACAGAATCTGCAATAGCCGATGGATCGGCGTCGCCGCCCTCAGGTCGGTGCCGCGGACAACATGGCTGATCCCCTGCCGGTCATCGTCGACGACGACGGAAAGGTGATAGCTGGTGGCGACATCCTTTCGCTGCACGACGACATCGCCCCAAGCCATCGGATCGCAAACAATCCTTCCAGCCGCACCACCGCGATCGATTTCCTGGAACGAAATCTGCACGCCACCCAACCGCTTGCGGGCAATCTCAACTGCCTTGGCCATATCGACGCGCATCGCAAATGGCTCGCCCGCCGCCTTCCGGCGACAAACTTCAGATTCCGGCATGCCCCGGTGCAGCCCTGGATAGATCGGCGCACCGTCTGGATCACGCACCCCATCAGCATCCCCGACCGCCTCATTGATTTCCGAACGTGTCGCAAAGCACGGATATAGCAATCCAAGATCCGCGAGCCTGCTTGCCGCCTTCGCGTAAGTGTCCAAATGCTCCGACTGCCTCAAAATTGGTTGCTCCCAGTGCAATCCCAGCCATCGCAAATCATCGAAGATCGCCGCCACGAATTCTTCGCGCGACCGCCCCAGGTCGATGTCCTCGATCCTCAATAAGAAACGACCGCCCGCCTTTTGCGCCAAATGCGCGTTGATCAGTGCCGAGGCTGCATGCCCCAGATGCAGATGACCATTGGGGCTGGGCGCAAACCTGAAGACAGCCTCCCTCATGTTGGCAACACTCCTGATCTTCCAATGTGGCTCCAATTTCGGCCAACCGCGCTTCCGGTGACCTCCCATTGGCGATCAAAATATAACCCGGGCCGATGCTTGATTTCCTTAAAGATTGAAGCAGACTGTTGCCCCGACCAGACAGGCAAACATTCATGCCGCCAGGCCAGAAATCTGCAACCGTGCGCAAACCAGACGCCGCGACGATAGAAACGTCGGCTGATATCGAACGCGGCTGCCGGTCGCTACGTCGCCGCTGCGAGCACATGCGCATGATCATTCGCCTGACCGGGACGCCACCACTGCGCCGCCGCCCGGACGGATTTGAAGGGCTCGCCCGTATCGTCGTCGGTCAACAACTATCGATTGCCAGCGCCGATGCCATCTGGGGCAGACTTACGCAAGGCATCGCTCCCCTCACACCCGGGAACCTGCTCACGGCATCCGATGATGACTTGCGCTCTCACGGCCTGTCTCGTCCCAAAATCAAAACGCTGCGCGCCGCCGCCCAGGCAACCCAGGACGGTTCGGTCTGCTTTGCCGAACTCCGACAGTGCCACCCCGATGAGATCCGCCGCAAATTGACAACGCTGCCCGGCATCGGGCCCTGGTCCGCAGACATCTACGCCATGTTCTGCGTCGGCATTCCCGATGCCTTCGCACCAGGCGACCTGGCGCTCCAGGAAGCCGCCCGCATGGCGCTTCGGTTGGAGGCCCGGCCCGGCCCCGACGAACTGCTAGATCTGGCCGAAGCCTGGCGGCCATGGCGTGGCGTCGCCGCCCGCTTATTGTGGGCCTATTACGCCCACACCCGCTCCAATTGATCTGCCACGATAGCGAAACTTGCCCCCAAGCCACGCTGCTCGCTTGCAAACAATCTCAATCCACACCATTTCTGTTGCGAACATTAGCACATCCGACCATACGCGGTCACACTTCGTGATCGAATGGTCGGATAAAGATGCTCTACACCTATGATTCTAGAGCAACTTTATCCGATCTATCAATCGCTGAATGCGATTCCGTTAGATCGGATGTTGCTCTAGCTGGATGAACACGAGCCGGCTACCGATCCAGGTTGTGCCGGCAAGCGAAAAGCTTCACAGAGCTGTCGTGCAAGTCTAGTATCCCGACAATGTCTGGTGACAGTCGATTCGTTGATAATGATCCAGAAGGAGACACGCACGTGAATCGTAGTGTTGCAGCGCTGGAAAGTTCTCCAGCCCTGGTCCTGAATGCAGACTTCCGGCCGCTCAGCTATTATCCGCTGTCGCTGTGGAGCTGGCAGGACGCCGTCAAGGCAGTCTTTCTGGACCGGGTCAACATCGTCTCCGAATACGACCAGCAGGTCTCCAGCCCCAACTTCAAGATGCGGCTGCCCAGCGTCGTCTCCTTAAAGACGTACGTAAAGCCGGCTCTGTTTCCCGCCTTCACGCGCTTCAACGTCTTCCTTCGCGACCGCTTCACCTGCCAGTATTGCGGCGTTCAAAGCGACCTGACGTTCGACCACGTGATCCCCCGATCACGCGGCGGCCAAACCCGCTGGGACAACGTCGTCGCCGCATGCTCGCCTTGCAATTTGGCAAAAGGCGGCGAGATGCCGGAAGTGATCGGAATGCTGCCCATGCAGGCACCCTACCGACCAACCGTTTTCGAATTGCATCGCAACGGTCGCCTGTTCCCACCCAACTATCTGCACGAAAGTTGGCTGGACTATCTGTATTGGGATTCTGAATTGGAGCCGTAACGATAACCTGCCGGGCGACACACTGCCGGGCAGGTCCAGCTCCACACCGGTTTACCGAGTGTGGACCCAAAAAAAGCACACCGGTTTACCGAGTGTGGATCAACTTGCCCAGAGTTAGCCGGCAATAGAGCAACTTCGGAACGGCGCAATTCATTGCGCCCTACC
>JAHZKP010000100.1 GCA_022600345.1 Alphaproteobacteria bacterium
AACTCAGTGAGGTCGCGATGCGAGACGAAATTGGCTGCCGGCAAGACGCGTCCGGTGCAGGCGTGGTGGACCCCACGGCAAACCGGCGCAACGCAGTCCGGCAGTCAATTTCGCCGCATCCCTCTGGGACACCGCACTTTTTCGCCTCGGCGGCGTCGCGGCACTGGCACGATAACCCATATCGCGCTACGCGCCGCTTCTGGCCGAATGCGAAAAAGTGACAGGTGTCGCGATCCACATGAGTTCTTCAACAGCCTGCTAGGGCCAGGGACCGAGGGGGAATTGGAATATGACGAATGAATTGGGGGCGGGATGATATTCAGGCGTAAAAAGGCTGAAGACAAAGCCAAGAAGCCGGATGCCGAGGCAGCGGGCAAGGCCGGTGAAGAAGGAGCGGACGCAACCGGGGCGGGCGTTGATCATGAAGCCGTCATCGCGGCCAAAGGGGTCGAAGCGCTGGAGGCGGGCGAACTACGCAAGGTCGCAGACCCGCAGGCTCTAGGCTTTTCCACCACTGAGGAAATTGAACCCAGCCAGGCGTTGATTGGTCAGGCGCGTGCACTGGCAGCGATCAATTTCGGCGCCGGCATGAAGAGCAACGATTTCAACATTTTCGTGTTGGGCAGCGATGCTTCGGGGAAGATTGCTGCTGCCCGCGATGCGTTGAAAAAGCTTGCTCAGACAGAGCCCCAGCCCGACGACTGGGTCTACGTCCAGAACTTCGATGAGCCCAATGCGCCCAAGGCGCTGCATTTACCGGCCGGGCGGGGGCGGCAGCTCGAAAAAGCGATGATTGAAGTTGTCGACGAACTCAGTGCGGCGATACCGACGGCTTTCGAGGGCGAGGACTATCAGGCCCGCAGCCGGGCTATTGAAGCCGACTACAGCTCGCGCAACGAAGAGCGCCTGCAAGCGCTAGGGCAGAAGGCGGAAGCCAATAGCATCGCGCTGTTAAGGACGCCGATGGGGTTTACTTTCGCGCCGATGCTCGAAGGCAAGGTCGTCAAGCCTGATGCTTTTGCAGCCATGCCGCCTTCAATGCAGGAAGACGTGCGCAAGAATATCGAAGGGCTGCAGGAGGAGCTGACCCAGATCCTCGCCGACGTACCGCGCGTTGACAAGGAGCGGCGGAACCGCTTGCGCGAACTCAACGAGGAGGTTGCAGCCGATGTCGTGAACGCGGCAATGAGCGACGCCTTGGCTGAATTCGCCGACTGTGATGGCGCACTCACATTCCTGAAACGCGTCACGGCAGATCTCATTGCCAACGCGCACCTGTTTTTGAGTGATGCGGGGAGCGAGCCGTCAAGCGCCGGCTCCGTGACATTGCAATCACCCGATGTGTCGAGAGATCCCCGGTTCAGGCGCTACATGGTCAATCCGATCATCTCGCAGCCCGCGGAATTGGAGGGGGCGCCTGTAGTCGAGGAGGCCAACCCGACATTGGGAAATGTCATTGGGCGGGCTGAACATTTGGCGCAGATGGGCACGCTGGTGACCGATTTCCTGCTGATCAAACCCGGTGCGTTGCACAAGGCAAACGGCGGCTATCTGTTGGTCGATGCACGCAAGCTGCTGCTATCGGCGTTCGCGTGGGAAGCACTGAAAAGGGCGCTGCAGACGGAAACAATCCGCATTGAGCAGCCCGGCGAAAGCCTGGGACTGATGACAACGCAGACGATCGATCCCGAGCCGATCCCGCTTAACGTCAAGATCGTGTTGTTCGGCGACCGGCAGCTTTACTATCTGTTGTCGAAGGGCGATCCGGAGTTTCAACACTTGTTCAAGGTACAGGCGGACTTCGAAGACCGCATCGAGCGCAACGACGACAATACCAATCAATACGCCCGCCTGATCGCATCGCTCATCGGCGAGCACCAGTTGCAGCCGTTCACCGCCGACGCGGTTGCCGGCATCGTTGAGCAAAGTTCGCGGATCGCCGGCGATCGGGCCAAGCTTTCTCTTGAGGTCTCCAGGATCGGCGACATCGTGCGCGAGGCCGATTACTGGTCGAAGCAATCGGGTAACGAGGCGACAACGCGCGAAGACGTCAGGCGGGCGGTTGCTGAACATTCCCAGCGTGGCGACCGGATACGCGACCGGGACCAGGAGACATTCGAACAGGGCGTCGTTCTGGTCGATACGGACGGCGAAAAGGTCGGCCAGATCAATGGCCTTTCCGTATTGCAACTAGGTGAATTCACCTTCGGCCGGCCAAGCCGAATTACTGCGCGGGTTCGCTTTGGGCCAGGCCGCATCGTCGACATCGAGCGAGAGGCGAAGCTTGGCGGGCCATTGCACTCCAAGGGCGTGATGATCCTATGGGGCTATCTGGCCGGGCAGTTTGCTCAAGACCGGCCGCTGGCGCTTTCCGCGTCCCTGGTATTCGAACAATCCTACGGCGGGGTCGACGGCGACAGCGCCTCCTCGACGGAGCTTTACGCACTGCTTTCTGCGCTCGCCGGCACGCCGATCAAGCAGGGTATCGCAGTAACCGGCTCGGTCAATCAACTGGGCGAAGTGCAGGCGATCGGCGGCGTCAACGAAAAGATCGAGGGCTTCTTCGACGTCTGCACTGCACGCGGGCTGACCGGCGAACAAGGGGTCGTTATCCCCAAAGCCAACGTCCAGCATTTGATGTTGCGCGAAGACGTTGTGGAGGCCGTCAAGGAAGGCCGGTTCAGCGTCTGGGCGGTGGCCAACATTGGTGAAGGCATCGAAATCCTGACGGGCGTGGCTGCTGGTGAGCGGAAGCGCGAGGGGGTAGGGGGCTTTCCCGAGGGCACCGTGTTTGCCAGGGTCGAGCGGACGCTAGAGCTGTTTGCAGACCGAGCCAGGGCTGCAGGCGTTTCAGTTGGCGGTGTTACTGGTGGCAACTCAGTTGGCGCGCCCGATGCCTCGGGGAGAATTCTGTCATGATCGGCCACGTGGCTGCAGCGGGCGAAGAACGCGGTCGGGTCGTTTTAAGGCTGACGGGCGGGGCGCGGGTCAGCGACATTGCGCTGGAGGCTGCGGCGCGGATCGCGCGGGCCTACGATTCGGAAATCGAAAGCCTGTTCGTCGAAGACCGACAGCTTGCCGATCTGACGGGACATGCATTCGCCCGCGAGATTTCGCACAGTGGGCGCTGTTCGCGAGAGCTTTCAGGCGATGACATCGAGCGCGAATTCCGGGCGGTTTTTCGGACGATGCAGGCTCGAGTCGAGGCCGTTGCGAAACGTTTTGAAGCCCGTTCGTTCTCCACCCGCGTGCGAGACGATCCCATCGATGCATTGGCGCGGGCGTGTTCATCGGCGGGCCCGTGGAATGTCGTCGTGCTGGGGGAAGCCTTCAAGCCCCAAGACGCGCGTGCGCTGGGCGCAATCCTGAGCAAAGTTCGCGATGCCACGGGGCTGGTGACCGTGGGGCCCAATTCGCGCTCATTGAGGGGGCCGGTTGTGGTTGCGATCGAAGATCCCGAACATTTGGTCGCCATGATCCGCACGGCTGAACGGCTGGCTGGCAATTCAGGCATGGAGCGCGGCGCAATCGTGGTGATGCTGGTGGGAAATGATTTTGAACATCTGCACTGGCTGGAAGGGCAGGCGCGCTTGCTGTTCGCTCACGGACCGCAGCCAAGGATTGTCGCTGCGCCGCCGGCACGCGGAGAATCGGCCAGCGTTGCCGAGGCCATTCGGCGGCAGCGCGCGGGCTTCGTGATTGCGCAATATGGCGGACTGGCAGTTCCGGCCGATGACCTAAAAGCGCTGGCGGCGGCGTTGGAAAGCCCGCTGTTCCTGGTTCGGTGAATTAGAGCCCTTTCCGACCAAATCGAACCATTATGACGAGGTGGATTTGTGACAAGATCAAGTGGACCGGCGCAGTGCGTAGCGGGGCTACGGACAAGACGGGCTGCGCAGATATTGGCGCAGATCCACCCGTCCCGTCCAATCGTAGATTGGCTCCGCCAATACGGGCTTCCAAGCGGCGGCCGCCCAGTGAGTCAGGCGATTTATCCGATCAACCAGATCGAATTGCATCACCTTCCTGCTGG
>JAHZKP010000101.1 GCA_022600345.1 Alphaproteobacteria bacterium
AGCGGTGCATTCTTGTGAACGTTCATTCGGTCCTCCGGAGAATCACTGACGTTGCGCAACATCAGCGTTCCCGGTCCTGACCGAATGGACAATCTCCAATGGAGAAAGCGAACAACCTTCTGGAAATACACATCTAGCCCGCCTTTCTTACAGGGGGTGCGGAAGTCGGGAGCATTCATCCAACGGCGTTCAGCCGCGATCTCGCGCATGGGCTTGCGGATCTCGGAGTGGTCGGGGACACGCGCCCGACGCACAGTCTTGGGATCGACCCCGCTGAGCCGGCAGGCTCTGCATTGCGAAATGTCATGGGCTTCAATCGCCCACTAAGCGGCCGCGCGTCGCTGATTCGGCCTCGTCAGTTCCCTCCCAGCAGATCTTTCAGCACGACGTTATCAAGCATCGCGTCCGCCAATAGGCGTATGAGCCGTGTGTTCTCCGTCTCAAGCGACTTTAACTTCTTGGCGTCTGAGACCTGCATGCCGCCGAACTTCGCCTTCCATTTATAAAACGTACCCTGGATGATGCCATGCCTGCGGCAGACTTCGGCCGTCGCCAACCCACGCTCTTGTTCAGCCAGGATCGCGATGATCTGCTCTTCTGAAAACCGTGACGTCCTTATCTCCGTCTCCTGTTAGACGGACTCCCACTTTCAAGTGAGGGACCAGACGGGGCTCATAGCCGTATTTCTAATCTTGCAAGTCCAATGGTGTCGTGCATGTATTTGAGGATACGAGCATCAATGACTAAATTCAGGCGCACTTTCCGCGACGGCTCTGGATCGGCCCAAATATTTGAATTTTCCAAGGAGTTTCAGGCCTTGCCGGGAGTTCAATAACGGTTGGCATGGACCTTTGCGGAAGTGCCTCGAACAAGAGTTTGGGGACATTATTTTTATGTGGACTCATCGACATCCTTATCGAGCACCGACCTTATCGCGCCAATCAATTTCCTATTACGCCGAACCGGCGTTGTTTCGGTCCATCAACACCAACGGAGCAATCGCCTTTGTCGGTTCTGGCGTCTCCGCTGCTTATGGGCGCTTGAATTGGGCGGAAGTTGCGCGTGCCTACGTCTACGCCACCAGGGAAATTTTGAAGACTACGCCACTTTCACTCAACAGAAGTGCTCAGGAATTACTAACTGAGATTCTGCTGTTAACGGGGAATGAAGAATTCGAAATATCCGAACGAACGGATCTTGGGGACAAGTTCCCTGAAGTGCCCCTCGATACCCGTTTGAACAATGAGCAAAAACTCCTGGTCGTTGAACTATGCGAAAGATTCCTTGTTAGCCTCGCACCGCATGACGACCCAAACCTCTACCGAAGGAGACTGCGTGAGGAAGTGTTGGCCAAAATACTTTCTAGCCGCCAGAACCATATAAAATTTCGCAGGCATTATATCGAACAGGAAGAGGGCCAAGGGGAAGAATGTGACCTAGATGACGCACTAAAGGAATGCTCCCAATCATACATCGAATCATTGAGGGTGTTCCAGGCCCAAATTGCCCAACACCAAAGACAAGCAAACGGGAAAGCATCAGCAGCAATATTAGAGCCAACATTCGAAAAACACCTTTACTTACTCGATGCGCTTTCGAGCATCAACGCATTGGATCGCGGCGAGCTGACCAATGAGATTAGTAGTTATCTGAATCCAGAAAATGGAAGCGGATCACAAGGCGGGGAGTCGGAGGAGGCCTGCGTTGATGAAGCCTGGTGCCCCATGTTCGATCCCATTCGCATCCTTGTCGCAGACCTGAAGCTCAATCGGGTTTTAACGACCAATTACGATGTGGAACTGGAAAAGTTCCTTCGCGACGGTGCGGGCTACAATGTGCCTTTCCATGGCCTGATCCCGCCCCCTACACAAACCCAAAATGACAAACTCAACCATCGCGAAGCTTTCACCGGCCAAGGGCTTCGAGGTATCAGCTACAGTTTGGACGACGACACAGTCGGTGAACTTGTCAATTTCGCAACACATTGGAACCGGCAAGAGCACCTCATTTTCCACCTTCACGGGAGGATGGACGCTCCCGACGATGCCGTAGTTACAGAGCGCGATTACCAGGAACGCTATATCCGCAAAAACGAGTTGCGCCGCGGTTTTAACGAGGGCCTTCAATCGTTGTTCGCAGCCAATGCCGTGTTGTTCGTGGGTGTTGGCATGAACGAAGCCGACCTCCTGCGGCCGCTGCGTCAATTCGTTAGCCAGGGCGAATCACCGATGAGCGAGCCGCGGCATCAATTCGCACTGCTCCCCTACCTTGGCAAGAAAGAAGCCACTGAGCAGGCATTCTGGCTTAAGCTGCGTTACGACGTGCAAGCCATCTTCTTTGGTGACGCGGAATTCGAGAAACAGGACAAGTGTATCGGAGCGGTCATCTCGGCTTTGTCCGGTGCAATTGAAAACGGCAAGACAACAGGCCCAGTAGACGACCAAACATTCAACCAATTAACAAAGGAAATCAGCAACTCGGGTTGGGGGGATCTCGCTAAAAGGCAAACCCGTACGACGGTCAAAAATCGTCGGCGACCGCCTGTTAGTCTGAAACCCAATGGCAGCGTTGGCACTCCCATCTCAGATGAGCTTTGGACAGCAATGTGCACGGCCGAAGAAGCCGCAAACGCACTCATCTCCAAACTTCACAAAAGCAAACAACTGCTTACTCCAACCGTCATCAAAGCGCTCATCCTGTATTTCAAAAGACATTGCTCGGACTTACACACGCGCGAGCTTTGTGCCGAGCTCACCCGCCTGTCAAAGTTGCAGCGATCATGGTGGACAGATTGGCAGGCCTCAGCAGAATCCCGCAGAGCGGTGTTCCCACACAACTCCAAAGCGGAGCAAGCCAGGCTGTGGGTTCGCCACAGGCCGGAACACGACACAACGCCCAAAAATTCGGAGATCTACAAGGTTGCCAAGAACGCAGGTCATCGATTGCCAGAGGCAAATGGCAAAAAGCGTTTGCTGCGGCTGACCGCACCGCGCGGTGCTGGAAACGGAGCCTTCATCTTCGAGTTGCAGGAGAACGTTTCAGGACTGTTGAAAAATCCAGATCCGGACACGAGAAACGAATGGATCTTTGACGGCGACTATTCCTATGCGGGCGCGTTTTTTGCCAACACCGTTTATTCGAGTGAATTCTCATCAATCTTACTCAGTTTGTCGCGTTTCCTTGCTGGAATCATACAAGCGGAAATTGCAAAGGGTGGAGTGGTTGCCACGAAGGTAATCACCGAAGCCCAAGATAGAGCCTGGCCAGATCTCTCTGGAGAGGAGAGCCTTCAGCAAAAATATGACAAAGAGCCCGGTGATCGGATTGTGCGGATCAGGACGCTGCTCGAAATATTCAATGCGGTTCAGGCCAATCGCGACGAGGGAGATAAGAAGCGATTGTTGATCGTGCTGTCGGGGCTCGAGCGGATCTGCGACGAGAACGGCCGCCCGCATAGTCCGTTGCACCGGGCATTCTTCCGATTGATTTATCCCGAAGGGGACCGGCTTTACCGCAACGAGGTTAGCCAGGATAACCAACTGCCTGCCAATGAATTCAATGTCACATCAGACTGTCTGCCTGAAGTTGGCACCGAGCGTTTTCTGGTGCACCGGCTAGGTCCGACAAGAGAAATGCTTAGCGCTGACTATGGAAGTCATCTTGATATTGTCATCACGACCAGCGGCATGTCCAAGCCGCTCGATATCTTAAGCGACATTGATAAGCTGCCGGCAAATAACGCAGGTGAGATTGGACAAGTCGAACGCGTCGGCTGGACCAGATTGCCCCGCTCCAGCCCAAAGCAGCGCGATTGGCTCATGCCAAACCTGGACAACATGAAAGCCCGAGCCAAGGCAGATTGGATAAAATGTTGCAAGTTATTGTTTGACCAGCCCAGTAAAGGCGGGGCGGCACCTCGCGTCGGCCATGTCCGCAAATACCTCGATAACAGTTGCGTTTTCCAAGCCTGGCTGACGGGGCTATTCCAGCACGCAAGTAAAGCCCTGCCGGAACAAAGCGTTTTCGAAGACTGGCTGGAGCAGTTGGATCAGGGTCTGAGCCAGCGCGGCTTCAGTGGTGGGCTGGCACTGCTTTTCGACTATCATGGCAAGTTGGACTTGGTGGAAGGAGACCGAAAGGGAGGCAAGGGACAGGCATATCGGACCCTGCGGCAAGAGATCCTTCGACATGTTTCTTTGTTTGCTATTCCGGTCGAGCGGGAAGTTCTTTTGTCTTGCCCGCACATACAAAGCAGCCTGGATGCTGTTTGCAGTACCGCCGCAGGCAGCAGCGATGATTTGGAAGAGGCAAACCAGCGTAGGGAGCAAATTCAGTCGCAACTAGTGACGTTGGTTGAGTATGGCTTGCTTTCTCGAATTCGTGCCAGACGCGGCGGATGTTGGAGCGGGAATTCCGATGGCGATCAGTCAACTGATGTCGAAACGGATTGGCATCATCGTTACGCCGTTCACCCTCAGGCGCGGGACTTCCTTACGCGTCAATCCGGGCTTTGGCTTCCGGACCAAGGCGAGCGAAATTTCTTCGAAGTTTCGCTCTATGCTGCGCAACCAAGCATGCTGCCGACGCCCAGCAAACGTAATTTTCAATTGGTGGCATCGGTTGTACAAAATCTGATCAATTTGTCCCGCAGCGACCTGCAACAATTCTATCGGGCCAACCCACAAAAACAAATGCCGGAAGAAGGAGAAGCTACAGCCCCACCAGATGATGCAGCCCCTTCTAAAAAGGCCAGAGATATAATCAATGACTGGAAAAGAAGAGATGGCGAGCGGATCCACGCCATCTCCCGCCGGCTGCGGGCCGCTTACAGCCTGATTCACGGCGGCTTTTCCATCGGTGTGGTGTCGCGGATCGAGCAATTTGAAACTGAAGGTCCTGTTGGCGACGAGCAACGCGAACCCTTTGAAATCTACCGGGGCTGGCTGCGCGCGATCCTCAATGGTGCAGTCGGGATAAACATGTTGCTCAACGAGAATTCGCCCATGATCAGGGACGCAGACTCGAAAGATTTCTCGATCCAGGGAACTGTGTCAGAGAGCAAGATTTCCAAACCGGAAAACCCGCTTTATTGTGACGAGATAACCTGGCTGTACAATGAAAGAGGCGTTACCTCCCTTGTCCAGGGCCGAATCTTTGATGCGCTACCGCTGTTCCGCATGGCAAAAGCGTCCACCCAGCAATTGGATCGAATTGATGAAGACCTGCGAGGCACCGCGGAACAACGAATTGGAGTCAACGAGGCACTGGCAATGCTCGAATTTGGACAACTCAATTCGGCCCGACAGCAGTTCAAGGATATTGTCTCGCATCTCAAGCACGTAGGGACCCGCGAAAGTTCCGTTACGCTGAATGTCGCCAAAGGATATCTGGGGCTGTGTGCCCATCTATCGGGTCAGATGGCATCTGCAAAAGACTACTATGAAAAAACAATCAAATGGGCGGAAGATAACAACAGATTGAGGGCTCTGAGTATATTCAACAGACATCTGGCTGACCTTCACCGGCTCGAGCAGCGAGACGACGACGCGCGTCGCGCTATCTCGCGGGCAATTACTGCCGCCGCCAGGGCGGAGCAACGAGACCTTCACCACATGGCTCTCATTGCAGAAGCCCGGCTCGAACGCCGAAATAAGGACGCGAAGGATAAAGTTTTGCCGCTTGTTTTGAAGGCCGAAGATTATGCGCGTGAAATGGGCGCACCCAAGATTCGCCTTGATGCTCTGAGGTTGCGTGCCGAAGTTGTGCTGAGCCAGGGGGAATCATCACTCGCGGGACAATTGGCAGCCGAAGCTATAGCAATCGGCCGCCGCCATGGCATGCGACTGCGGATGATTGCCAGCTTGGTTCTATATGGCCGGATACTTCAGCAGCGCGGCCCCGATCAAATGAAAACCGCTGAACAAATACTTGACCAGGCATTTCGTGCAGCCGATACGGCTGGGTATCAGCTCAAAGCAAGTCTCGCCCGTCGGCTAATCCAGAGCGTTTAGTCATTGACGTTTCGCGCGTTAATTAAGACAGCAATTTCTCATGGCGGTTGTCCGTATACTTGGGCGTACCGGACGAAGGCGGCCGCTGGCGGAATATACAGCATTGGAGGTTGGTCGAGGTCCGCTGTCTATGAATCTTGACTAGCAGGCTGTTGAAAAACTCATCAGCTGACAGCGTAGAGCGAATATGATTCCTTGTCGTCATCGGCAACAGGGAGCTATGAGATGCGGGGAACTGACCAGCGCTCGGAAAATTTGTTTTCCTACGTGGACCTTGAGGAGCGCATTCCAGCCAAGCACCCACTGCGGCTGATCCGTGAGATCGTCAACGATGAGCTGCACGCGCTTGATGCGGATTTCGCAGCGATCTACGGCCATGGCGGCCGCTCATCGATCGCGCCGGAACGTTTGCTGCGCGCCTCGCTGTTGCAGGCGTTTTATTGGTAGTGTCCAGAATCTTTCGCACATTCATTTTGGCGTGAGCGGCACCCGACAGTGGCTCAAGCGGTGGTCGTGTGCATTTTTTGGTCCTTCAATAGCTCCATGTTGAGATAGCGTTTGGCAGCCCATCCGCTGCCGGCGATGTGGCGCAGACGGGCCGCGGCCAGGTTGAGCGCCGAGTTGCCATCGGGAAAGGAGCCGACAACGCGCGTGCGCCGCCTGATCTCGCGCAGGATGCGCTCCAGCGGATTGTTGGTCCTGATGCGTCGCCAATGCGCTTCGGGGAAGTGGTAGTAGGTGATCGTCTCATGCACCGACGTTTCAACAAGCTCGGCAGCTTTGGTGAGACGCTGCGTGCGCAGTTTTTCCACCACTTGCCGAGCCTTTTCTTCGGCTGCCGCCAGATCCTCGCTGGCATGGATGGCTTTTAGCATCGCCGCGACCTGACGCACCTTCGTGCTCGGTACATGGCTGAAAACATTGCGGTAGAAGTGCACCGTGCAGCGCTGCCAGCGCGCGTCCGGATAAAAACCCCCGATCGATTCCGACAGGCCCATGCAGGCGTCGGAGACGACCAGTTCTACGCCCTTGAGACCGCGTTCCTTTAGGTGGTGCAAAAAGCCCGACCAACCCGCTTTGGTAAGCATCCGGCCAAGACCGCAGATCAGGCGGCTTGCCAGTTCCAGGGCAGCAGCTCGTCGAGGCGTTTGGCGGGGTGGTCGTGGATGCGGGCGAGGACGTCGGCGAGCCATGCGAGGGCGTCGATGCCGTTGAGCTTGCAGGTCTCAATGAGCGCGTAGATGGCGGCAGCGCGTCGCCCGCCGCTATCGGAACCGGCGAAGGTCCAGTTGCGACGACCAACGGCGATGCCGCGGACGGTGCGCTCGGCGGCGTTGTTTGACAGGCAGATGCGACCGTCGTCCAGGAAGCGCGTGAAGGCTGGCCATCGCTTCAGGTGATAGTCGATGGCGCGTGCGGTCGGGCTCTTTGACGACAGTTTTCGACGCTCGGCTTTGAACCAGTTTTCGAGATCGTCAACGAGTGGCTTTGATCGCTCACGTCGCACTGCGACGCGCTCATCAGGTGGCTTGCCGTTGATCTCACGTTCGATGGCGAACAGTTCGTCGATGCGTTTGACCGCTTCGATTGAGAGTGGTGCTTTTTGCAGATCGGCAAGATCGTAGAACTTGCGCCGGCCATGCGCCCAACACGAGGCTTCGATAATCTCGCCGGGTTTGCGACCGGCAACATAAAGACCGTTGTAACCGGAGTAGGCATCGGCCTGACAGATGCCACTGTAGGTAGCCAGATGCTGCTCGGGATGAACGGCTGCACGGTTGGGCGAGTAATAGAACAGCGCTGCCGGTGCAGCGTTACCGCCAAACGGCGCATCATCGCGCACATAGGCCCACAGGCGACCGGTCTTGCATTTGCCTTTCGCCAGCACTGGTACTGTCGTGTCGTCGATGTGGATGCGTTCAGCGGCCATGACGTGATGTTTGATTGCGTCGACCAGCGGCATCAGCGTTGCCGCGCAGGCGCCGACCCAGTCGGCGAGCGTTGATGTATCGAGAGTGGCGCCGTCTGCCGCGTAGATATCGCGCTGGCGGTTCAGCGGCAGATGCGCGCGGTATTTGTTGAACAGTATCTGTGCAAGCAGTTGCGGCCCGGCACGACCTCTTGCGATCGGATGGTTGGGAGCCGGTGCCTGACAGATGCGTTCACACTTGCGACACGAGAACTTCTCACGCACATGCTGGATGACCTTCCAGGTCGCTGGAACGTGCTCAAGCGTCTCGGTGACGTCTTCACCAAGCTTGCGCAGGCGACCGCCGCAGTCCGGGCAGTACTGTGGGCCAGCATGGACGATACGCTCACGAAGAAGGTGTTCAGGCAGAGGACGCCGTGCAGGCTTTTGCTTTTCAGGATCAGCGCGCTGCGGTTCAGCAATCGCGGCCGTTGCTTTGTCTTGCGCGATCGCCTCTTCCAATTCCGCCAGTTGCAGCTCAAGCTGATCGAGCAACTTCGCGCCACGCTCAGATGATGCGCCGAACTTGTCACGCTGTAACTTTGCGATTGTGAGCTTGAGGTTTTCGACTTCAGCGTTGTACTCGACGGCGCGTTTGTTGGCGGCAACCAGCATCGCCTTCAGGGTCGCGATGTCATCAGGGAGCTGTGCTGGGTCAAGCGTCATGCAAGACAACATAACTGCTTCGCGGCGTTTCGATTGCTACACGATCGCAACAGCTATCCCGCAATCGCAGGCGTCCACGTCTGTTGTGGCGCGCGCCAGTCGATGCCTTCGAGAAGGTAACCCAGTTGTGCCTGTGACAGGTGAACCGGTTGCGTCTTTCCGGTCGTGGTTGTCGGCCAGATAAAGCGCCCGCGTTCCAACCGCTTCGCGAATAAGCATGCACCTTGACCATCGTGCCAGATGATCTTGAGGAGATCACCACGCTTACCCCTGAAGACAAACAAGTGACCGGCAAACGGATCTTTCTTCAACGTCTCTTGCGTCAGCAGCGACAGTCCGGGAAAGCCTTTGCGCATGTCAGTGCAGCCCGTCGCCAGCCACACGTGCACGCCGGAACGGACGGGCAGCATCAGTTATCCAATGCGTTGATGATGCGTTTCAGTGCCTGCGTGTCGATGGCCAGGTCAACACGAACACTGCGGCCATTGGCGAGACGGATATCGATGGTCTCGTTGCTCCCGCTGATCTCTACAGGTGGCGGCTGCGGTAAGTGCGGCGGTATCGTTGGTGCCTCTGGAACCGGCCGGGCAGCAATCGTGACGGGAACAAAGCTCGCCTCGTCAGGCTTTGCAACGTCGGGCCCAAGCTCCTTCTTCCAACGATAGAGCAGCGCCGGCTTCACACCGTGCCGCCGCGCCACCGCCGACACGTTCGCACACGGCACACAGGCCTCGGCGACCATCTTGCGCTTCTCCGCGATGCTCCACTTCCGACGCGTCTCGGCGACAAAATCAAACCGCCGATCAAAACCATCCCCAGACATACCCACTAAGCAAATCTCCTCACGCAAAAATCACACACAAGAAGACCTATGTCTTAGCGAAGCCGCAAGGCGGTCCTCGCCGGATAGATACGTTCTTGCGTCACGTTTGACGCATCTGCGGTAGGTATGGAAGCGGTTGGCGCTTTTCATAGCGCCAGGCAACCGAACACTTCGCATTCATGTTCGGCCTTGTAGACTTCGCGTTGGTTGCGTGTCCACGTAGTCAGATGGCAGGTGTCGACTTCGCAACGCCTGCTCCAGGAGCAAGCATGTCCGCTGTCGGCAGAAGCGGAAAGATTGCGCATAACAGCTAATGTCAGGCGCATGTCTCAAAGTGGCCCAAGACGTCGGCATTGCCAAGTTTCAGGGGCGGTCAATCCCAGAAGCCGACCTGAGCGAGTGCAGCACGGCCCAGCGATCAATGCCTTCTTTGCCGAGTTTGCAGAAATTGCTTGAACCGCCGTGGAAAGTGAATCTTCCATCGCCTGGTGGTCTGCTTCGTGCGCGGAAACGGACTCTGTAAGTGGCGTCGCCCTCATCATCTGCGGCCATCCATTTGATAACCCGCCGGCCGCGTGTTTCCTCCTTTGGCCTTTGGCGCCGCTCGGGCTACATGTAGAAGCTGTAGCTCACCTGGGGCTTCTCGGCCGGCCTTACATATTTCATGATGTCGCCGATCTTCCGCGCGCACTCCAGCGTGATTGGCAGTCGGCCGTCCATCTGCGTGTTGTTCCAGTTCATCTTAGTGAGCCCGAGGATCTCCTCGCACAGGCTCTCCAGCGAGGAATCCTGCTCGTAGACAGTGATCTTCAACGGGGTGGGCACATACATTCCCGGGTAGGTCTTGTAGAAGTCGACCGTGCCGCGCGTGTAGAGAACGCCCTCCGTCTCCGAAATGGTCAGCAGCGTTCCGCGCTTGGGCGGGTAATTCTTGTCGCTGAACAGCCTGATATCAGTTCCCGTGATCGCGACGAAGTCCTTCGACCGGATTCCCTTCTCGTCCAGGGCCCGGCGGAAGCCCTCGAGCTCGCTGTCGCGGAAATGGCTGGACTTGTGAATGACGATGCGGGCGGGCATGTGCTCGAGCGCGCGGTCATACTCTTCCAAGGCATCCCACAGCAGCTCATACGCCTGGTCGGCATTGAGATACGGATGGCGGTTCTTCTTGTCGATCGACACAGGCGTCCCGCGCAGAATGATGCCGTGCCCGAACTCGTCAAACACCTGCGCCAGGCTCGACGACACCGTCTCCCCGTCGCGGGTCTTGTAGAAGCCGACGCCGATGTAGCAGGAGCGCAGCTTGGCAGTGTCTTCGACGAGGCGCCAGGGAATAGTCCGGTTGCCCTTGTAGTAGAGCGCCGTGCAGAAATTCCAGGCCTTCGTCGCCGCGTCCTGCTGGTCGCCCGATTGCTTAGTGATGAGGATGGTCTTCTCCCGCACCAGCTGCAGCGGTGTGCCGAGGTGCATGCACTTGGCTTTGAGAATACGCCTGAAGTTATGCTCCAGCCCGCTCTCATCGGCCTCGTCGTCCTTTGTCGCCGCGGTGATGGAATCGAACATTTCGTTCGGCACCACGCAGACAATCACATCCACGGACCGGTTCTCGGCCAGGAAGCGGATCTGCTCGTAGTAGAGGTCGACCGCGCGCTCCACGCGGTCGGCCCGCAACGAAAGCTTCACGACTTTGGATATCTCCGACTTCTTCAGGGTGCGGGTGTACTGGGGAGAATTGATGAGCCGTGTTAGGAATCCGTAGTTCTGGTTGATGCCGCCGAAGCCGCGAAACAGGTTCAGCAGCTTCGACTCCTTCTTCCGCTCGATGCCTATGCGGCAACGCTCCAGCCACTCATCGAGCAGATCGATGCCTTCGCCCCGCCCGACGACGCCGATGCGCAGCTCGGTGCGACGCAGCTCGTCCCGCTGGTCGTAGACGCCCATGTGTTCGATCCCGGTGCGGGGGCAGATGTGCGTGCCGGTCCCGAATTCCAGCAATGGTTCCGAAAGCGTCGTCAGCTTCATGCTGCCGTTCCTTCAGCTGCTTCGGTGCCCGCGTCGGCATCGTCACCGAAGTCGTCCTCGTCCTCGCTCTGGCGCAGGTCGAAATTCACCAGAGAGAGGAACCGCAGCGTTCCGTCCTCTTCGGTGCTTGCGTTCATGTCGGACAGAAAGTACGCCACAAAGCGCACCATGTTGCGGACCGTCAGGTTGTGCACGAGGCGCTTCTGCTGCGACAGTAGTTCGTCGTGCCATTTGGAGCGCACGTACCCGTTATAGGAATAAAACCAGCCCGGCACGATCTGCACGTACCAGGCATCGCCCAGCTTGGCGAAGGTGAGCTCGAACGACAGATGCTGGTGGTGGGCGACCTTGGACGGGTCCTTGCGCTGGTACTTGACCCCGTAAACCCTGCGGATCGCGGTCTTTTTGCCGATCCACGTCGCCTTCCTCTCCTGCTGGCCTTCTGCCGTGGGACCGAAAAAGAAGAAGCCGTCCTTCTGGTGCATACTGACGTGATGCTGCTTCAGACGCTCGCGCACCTCTGCGGACAGCAACTGCTTCAGGATATTTACGTTGTCCAACTCGGGAGAGTCGGCGAGGTCCGAAACCGCAAGCCGTTCCACTGAGCCCGGATCGACCACGCTGATGAGCCCGCAGCGTTCGATGTCCTGAAACGAGAACAGCTTGTTGTCGTGGCAGATCCAGGCGTCGGTCGCCACCTCGTTCAGACGCAGCGCCATTCTCACGACCGACTTCCGACTCTTCGCCTTGCCCTTGTAGCCGAGCTTTGCCTTCGCCTGCTCGATGACGGCCTTGTCGTCGATCGTCAACTCGGCGACATATACGGCCTGGGGCAGCTGCAACTGCTGCAGGTTCGAGGTGATCGCCAACGGCGCCGCCACCCCTTCGGTGCTGAAGGAGATATAGGCATCGACCTCTCCCAGGATGTGGCGGAACTCCGCCAGGACGCGTTCCTGCGCGGCCAGCCGAAGCTTGGACACTAGGCCAAGAAGGTCGCTGAGGTCGATGATGTGCTTTTTGCAGTTGAACGCGAACTGATCGCCGAGCAGCCCGTTCAGCGCCGCCTGGCTATAGGACGTCTGCTTGCGGGAGAGCATGAGGATGAATAGCTCGTCGAACGTATTGTAATAAGCCCGCTCCATGAACTGCCGGACGGTCGACTTCACCTTGTCGAGGGTGGTCGTGGACGTCACCTGAAAGGCAACCCGGTCGTGGTCGTCTCCGAGATCGATGCCAGGGTAATTCTTCTGCTTGCGATTGAGATTGATGAGATGGGGGAGGTTGTACACCGATTTCAGGATCGGTATGAACGCGTCCTCCAGCGCCAGATTGATGTCGGTGCGCCCCTGGGAGGTCGCCAGCTCGACCTGAACGATGATGCGGCTGACGACGTCGCGAAGCTGATTCTCGATTTCCAGCTGCCTCATACAGTATTCCATTTTTGCCTGAAGGCTCGCCGGCAGAATGCCTCGGCGTCGTGCACAGTGCGGATAATCATGGCGGAACCCGGTCTGCTAAGAGGAAGCGAATCGCCCCTATTGTAGCGCGCGGGGGAAGCGCAAGGACCGAGCCTAGAGGTTGTCCACACTCGCGCTGCCCGCATCCAGCCAGCCCCGGACTTTGGCCGGTCAGGTACCCGTAGCGGACATGGTGGCAAAGCATTGCGCCCGGGTGAATGCTCCTAGGTCACAACTCCGGCGATGGGACGTTGCGTTCATGTGCGGCGCACTATCACTTAGGTCGTCTTCGACAGCTTTCTCCGCGAAGCAGCCCACCCATTCCCATAAGATACATTATCACATCGGACGTATGAGCCCTTGCCGGCTGGCACGCTGCAAATATCAGCTCATACAACCAACGAGCCGTCCCCCGAGCTTTTCCCGCATTGGACGGCGACAGAGCCACTCATCATTGATGTTCGAACACCAGCTATATGGCACGACGCTTCATCGATGCGAATCTTATGCCGCCAAATTCGCGCGCAAACGCCCCGCGTTCATGCTCGCTGCTTGCTCGCTAAGGCGAAGTGCTCTGTGTAGATCCGAATTCGGAGAGCCAGCAAGGCAATGATATGATTATGGATTTTGGTAGCGGAGGAGGGACTTGAACCCCCGACACGCGGATTATGATACAGGTAAATATTCACGCTAGTTCAGACGGTTAGGTCCCAGCAATCCCCAGTTTACACCATTGGAAACCAACAGGTTAGCCGCAAGGTGACGAATGAGCCTCTTGTGCCCATTGCTTCACAGCAGGGCACGAACGGCACGGACAAATCTGCAAGGTTCAGAATAATTTTAACGCGAACTACCGAGTGGGCCCACTAGCCGCAGACGACGTCGTTTTTAGCCCGGAAAGCCGCGGCCGCGCATCACTGGGTTGATGGGCGAACAGCGCCATCGCACCAAATCGCTGCGCAATACATAGCCGAGTTGAGCCGGCCGGTGTGCGCGGCAACCATCGTTGAGACTATGGCGATTCTGCCCAGGGGGCCTGACCTGAAAATCGAGGCTTCCAACCTTGATCGACAGGAGTTCCCAATGAGTACTGTTACCACCCTCACTTCTTCCCAGCTTCGCGAACGCGCCCCATCATTGAACGCCATCCGTATTCATGCTTTCCCTTGTCTTGGATAGCATTCGTTCACCAAACCATTTTCGTGCGCCGCCCGGGGGAGTTTTCGCTTGCACCTAGATCCTCAGACTGTCACCCCGCCGGAAACGCCCGAAGAGGGGCTCGCTATCGCGCGGCGGCGCATTGCTGAATGCATCGAGACGGGCGACGAGACGCTCGACCTGGGTGGCCTGCAACTCACCGAAATCCCGGCAGAGGCGGTCCTGGCGGCGCGGGCTGGCCGTCTCGCCCATGTCAAGCGGCTCTATCTGGGCGGCGACGCGGCGGTACGCGCTCCGGATTGGGACAAGGTCCTGGAGGAGCGGGATGAATTCCGGGACCCGATGGGCGATCGTTTCTTGGAAACGCCACAATCCCTTGTTCTATTTGACAAAAAAAGATGGAACGCGCTCGGTGCGCTGCCAGACGCGCTTTTCGAGACGCTCAGTGCGCTCGTCGAACTCGATCTGGCGCAAAACCGGTTGACCGTGTTGCCGGGCTCCATCGCCGGCGTCACCAGCCTCACGAGCCTCAACCTCGGGGGCAACGGCCTCGGGGCCGACGGTGCCCGCCACCTCGCCGGCCTCACGCGCCTCACCAGCCTCAACCTCGAGAGCAATCGCCTCGGGGCCGACGGCGCCCGCCATCTCGCCGCCCTCACCAGTCTCACCAGTCTCAACCTCCGGGGCAACGACCTCGGGGCCGCAGGCGCCCGCCACCTCGCCGCCCTTGCCGGCCTCACCAGCCTCAACCTTTGGGGCAACGGCCTCGGGGACGCAGGCGCCCGCCACCTCGCCGCCCTCACCAGTCTCACCAGCCTCAACCTTTGGGGCAACCGCCTCGGGGACGCAGGCGCCCGCCACCTCGCCGCCCTTGCCGGCCTCACCAGCCTCGACCTCGGGGGCAACAACCTCGGGGACGCAGGCGCCCGCCATCTCGCCGCCCTCACCAGTCTCACGCGCCTCAACCTCGCGGACAACGACCTCGGGGATATTTCGCCATTGCTGTCGCTCGACCGGCTCGCAGATATCACACTGTCGGAAAACGAGATCGTAGACGCCTGCCCGGAATTCTGGCTCAAACCTTCGCTTCGCCGTGCGGTACTCGACGACACCACGTTGGGCGACGTGCCCAAAGAACTGTTGTCGCAATATATTGGTGAGAATTGCCTGCCGCGCCTGCAAGCGCACTTCCGGGACTTGGGTTACAAGGCATCGGGCCCTCGGAGCGTCGGGTTCCAGGAAGCGCCTGTGCCCGACATCAAGGTTCTGGTGCTCGGCAACGGCCGTATCGGCAAGACGCAGATTTGCCGGCGCTTGCGCGGGGAGCCCTTTGTCGAGAATGACTGTTCCACCCATGGCGTAGTCGTGCGCGCGACGCGCCTGCCGCTGGCATCGCCGGCGAATGCCGATGCTATGGTCAAATCCCCGGCTTCGGGCCAATCGCCAGTGCCCCAACCTCAGGTACCGCTGCACCTGTGGGACTTCGGCGGGCAGGATCTCTATCTCGGCACGCATGCGCTGTTCCTCAAAACGCGCGCCATTTTCCCGATTGTCTGGACGCCGCGCACTGAATCCGGCGTTCACGATGATGGCCATGGCCATGTGTCGGAGAACTATCCGGTCGAATACTGGGTGCGCTATGTGCGGCAAATGGCGGGCGCCGAGCATCCGCTGATCCTGACACAGAGCCAATGGCCGCAGGACCGGCGGCGCGCACCCAATGTTCCCGCCGACTTGCTGAACAGCTTCGACCATCATGACCGTGTCACCTACAGCCCGAAGACCGACCCGTGGCCGCGGCCCAACCGCCAGCGGACCGCCCTCGACAATGCCTTGCAAGACGCCGTGGAATTCGTCCATCGCGACGGCGTGCCGAAGATCGGCGGCGGCCGTGCGTGGGTAAAGGATAGGCTGGAGCAGCAGCGAGAGCAGGCCATCGCAGCGCGGAAGGCCGGCAAGGCAGATCCGGCCGCTGCGATGATTTCCCGCGATGCGTTCGATGCCAAATGCCGCGATCCCGAATGTATCTCTGCCGGCGGCGTCAGCGATCCCGGTGAACTTCTCAGGTTCCTGCACGACATCGGTACGGTGTTCGCCTTCGAGCGGCGCGGCGATGATCGCATCATCGTCGATCTCGAATGGGCGCTGTCGGCGATCTACGCCGTCTTCGAACGCGGCAGCGGTGTTTACAAACACATCAAGGAGGTACGCGGCGGCCGCTTCACGCGCGAAGAGCTTGGCCAGTTTTTGTGGAACGACCTGGGTCACGGCCTCGACGAACAGGACGTGTTCGTCGACATGATGCTGAAGGCGCGCATCGCATTCCGGCTGGTCGAGCCGAGGCAGTCGGAAGCCGCGCAGGTGTTCGTCGCGCCCGACCTGTTGCCGCCCAGGGAGAACGTTCAGGACCGCCTCGATCAGGTCTGGGATGACACGCAGGCCTACGAGCCGGCATCCTTCCCTTACGACCTCCTGCCGCCAGGATTGATCCGTTCTCTCATGGCCGACATCGGCGCCGAGGCCGGCGTATCGGCGATCTACTGGAAGGACGGGTTTTACTTCTACGATGCCGTGACGAAGACGAAAGCGGTCATCACACAAGAGCGCGACGGGAAGGCATGGTCCGGGCGCATCGTGATCCGTACGACCGGCGGCGAGGAGGCCGCTCTGGCGCGTGCGCTGGCGGAGTTGGTCAAGGAGCACCAGGACCGGCTTGGTGTCGCCAATGACGACGGCGCCTATCGGTTTCGCCGCGGCTACAAGCGGATCATCGATAACCTGAGCGGCGAGACCAAGTTGAAGGCTAAGCGGCAGGCCGAAGTAGCGCGGAGCCAAGCGCTGCGCAGAGGTGAAGGGGAGCACGAACGTGGCGAATCGGCACTGCGCCGCAGCGACGGCGGTCGTTCAATTCCGCAGCCGGCCGCAACACCGATGGCGCCCGACGCCGTCTACATCTCCTATGCCTGGGGCTCGTCAGCGCCTGACGCCCATCCAGAGGACTGGCGTCGCGAGTTAGCCGCCGATGCCGCCTGCGATTTTTGGGAGAGGCAGGGTCGGACGGTTCTGCGCGACCGCAACGTCATGCAGTTCGGCGATCTCATTACCAACTTCATGGAGCAAATCGCGGGCGGTCAGCAGATCGTGCTGATCCTCTCCAAGAAATACCTGCGCTCGCCCTACTGCATGTATGAGCTTTATCGTATTTACGAGAAATGCCGGGCGAAACCCGACTGGGCGGCGGAACTCCATAAGCGGGTGCAGGTCTGGCGGCTTCCGTGTGCCCAGATTTCTGGCACGGCTCGCTTTCAGCACTGGGGGCACTGGGATGAGCAGCGGCAATTGTACGAGAAACAGGCCAGCCGGTCCTTGGAGAGCCTAGGGGAAGTAGGCTACAAGGAATATCTTCTCACCAAGGCTTACGCCGCGAAGGTTTCCGACATCGTCGCCATCCTCGGCGACCAACTTGCTCCTCAGATCCGCGATATCGACGACGACGCAGAGATCGCGAAGTTGCTGGAGCCGGTGGTGGTCTAGGCATGTTCTAGCTATGAAAAGTCGAACGAGTGTCGACTATGGCCGGCCTTCGAGATGTCCAGACTTCCAGAAACCATCCGCTCATTTTGGGAAAGAGATGCGGAGCGACCATTTGCTGTCCACTAGCAAATCGTTGAAGATGACCCAAAACTGTCCTGAGCACGCGCATCAATGCTGGCGAGGCATCCGTCAGCATGCGGCAAGTAAGCCACAAGCGCTGTCATGAAACCGAAATCAGATTGATCACTTCTCATGACGCCCGAACCTTTTGTTGGCCGACCCGGGGCGACCGAGCCGGAGCAAGCACAGGCAGGCCGACAGCAGCCGCCAATCTGCAGAGCATATTTGCTGCACCCATGTAGCATTTTACGGAATTTAGGCGAGTCTAGCGCTGCTAACACCGGCTGCGAATTATTTGTGGTGACCATGTGCATCGATGGCCGCGACACGCTCCTCGATAACTCCAATGTGGTTGCAAGGTAATCGGCGGGTGTTCGTGTTTCGCCTTCGAAAGATCGGCTCCGCAATTGGTTCGTCGAAATTCTTAGAGGGAACTGTTAGAATGCGCTAGGTGGCAGCCTTGCGGTATCCCTGAGCCGACCGAAGCACTCATCGATGTGAAGCCCCGCACAGAACGGGGAAAAGTTGATTTATAAATTCTTGAATTCGATTCTGGGTGGCAGCAATGTGGTCGCTATTATCGGGATTAATCCATCGCCCTCCGCAAGCCGCCGGCAAGCCGAGTGCCCCAGTTGCGCAGCTGTTCGTGTCGTCCACATTTCAGGATATGCAACGCGAACGAGATATCCTGGCGCGCCTTGTATTTCCGCGGTTGCGGACGTTGCTTCAGAACCGCGGCGTTGAACTTAACGAGGTTGACCTGAGGTGGGGCGTTACTCATGCGATGACGGTCAATGCGACCACGCTTGCTATTTGCCTTGACGCCGTCGCTGACTGTTGGCCGCACGTGTTCGGCATGGTCGGTCACCGGATCGGCTGGAAGCGCCCCCTGAGCGAGGCAGCGGCGTTCAACGCTGATTTTGCGCGCTCGCTCGAACAGGAGAATGTCCCGCGTGAGATCGGCGTGACCGAATTCGAGATGCGTTTGGCGACGCATATGCACCGCCTCAGCACGTATGCACCGGCCATTGTTTTTTTGCGCTCCGACGAATTGTCCCGCGACCAAGGCTTCTTTGAAACCGGAGAAGACATCCAAGCATTTCGGAGCTGGTTGAGGAATTGCCCGGCGGTACGCTGCATCGACTACGCGACCTTTGAAGATTTCGAAAAAGAAAGCGAGAAGCATCTAAAAAATCACTTCGACAATTGGGCTGCAGCGACGGAAGGTCACTGCGACCGGACCGGCCAGCAAACGCTCCAGATCGACCGCACACAGGACCTTGTCAAGCTGTCGTCAGCCGTGAGCAAGAAGCGACCGGTCGTCCTGTTCGGCGAACACGGTGCGGGCACGACGACGTTGTGCAGGAGTTGGCTCGCCAGCCAGAACGACGGCCACTATATCGATGGACGTGTAACGGGCCTAGGCGCACTTCTGGACCTCGGAGAGTATTCTACCACTCACTTCGCAACCCTCGATATCGCGCCCGACCCCGCTGCCGCCGATAGCGCGACGGCTGTACTTCGAAGCCTCATGACCGCTGCCAAAGGATCGAAGGCGGGAACCGCCAGCCCCATCGTTCTCGACCACTTCGAATTGGGTTTCCCAACCCCAGCTCACGCCGACTTGAGCACCCTACCCACCGCGAGCGCCGCATCCGGCCTTGTGATTGTCACGAACGAGAAGCGCATCCTCGATCAGGGTGCCCGGCTCGGATTCACCCCCCTGGAATTGGCACGAATAACGCGCGAACAAGGCGGCAATTTCGCCGTTAGCTACCTCAAACGGTTTTCAAAGGAACTCAGTGCATGCCAGATGGAGCTGCTCGCCAGTGCGGCCTGGATCGACGACCTGCAATGCCTGATCCTCATACTCGATGAATTGCGGCGTTACGGGAATTTTGACGACCTCGACCGCCGACTTGCGGAGCTTGCCAGCAAGGTGACTCTTGCCGATGCGCTCGAGGAGGTGTTGTCAGGCCTGCGGAGTATACTCCCTGCACCGTGGACGAACGCTGCTGATGACGCGCTCATGGCGCTGGCAATCAGCCAGGATGGCTTCTGTGAGCATGAGCTGCGTAGCCTTGTGGGGCGAGCCGCGTTGACCGCGGAAGGCACGACCAGGATGCAACTAGTGCCGGCACCGATCTGGTCTGTCGTTCGCCTCGCGCTAAGGCCGGTGATCCTGCAGCGTGGACCGCGGCTCGATCTGCAGTCGGGTGCGGCAATCGAGTGGGCCACACGCCGCGGAACGCACGGCACCGACGCCGGCGGCCTCATCGCAGCAATGAACGATGTGATCGGCACCCTCCCCGAACCTCGGCGCAGTTTCGAATCGCTGCGCCTCGCAGAGTTCCGCGATCAGGCGACAGGCGTCGAGAATGCCGTTGCCGATCCCGCCTTTGCTATACGGCTTGCCAAGATCGGCGAGACCTATTTTGAGGGCGTCCTGAGCCGACTTGGCTTGCCATCGCGCCAGCGCATGATGGACTCATGGCTGGCCGCACTGCTAGCGGGCAAACTCGAGCCAGAAGAAGCTTGGACCCTCGGTCTCGCAGCGCAGCGGATCGATGAAAGGGACGCCGCCCGCCAGTTACTCCAGCACCAGCCTCCTCCTGGCAGGCAAGCGGTTGATCCTCTGAGCGAACTGCACATTATACGCGACGCTGCTCTTGCGTTTCTCAACTGCGACGGGTCGCGCTTTGCCGACCTCGTGCCGTGGCTTAAGGCCACGCCAACGCAGGATCGTGGCAATACCGGCTGGAAAACAGCCGCGCTTGCGGTCCTTGCTGCCGTCGCATACGGCCGCATCCATTTGAACGATGCCGAAGAAAAGCAGCTAGTGGCCGCGGTGCAAAAGATTGCCAATAACGATCGCGATGTTTCTTTTATTGCCCAGGCTCAGCTTGACATCGGCCAGCTGCATCTCGTCCGCAATAATTGGCGGAAGGCTCTCTCGGCGTTTCGAAAAGTTGAAGCACTGGCGCGGCGGCTCGGACATGCCCGGCTTCTTTGCCGCGGCCTGGAGCGTGTAAGTGCTGTGTCTATCGAACTCAATCAGTTCAAGGCAGCGCGCGCAGCGGCGACAGAGTCCATGGAGCTAGCCGAGGCAGCCGGCCTCCTCGAGGACGAAGCCCTGTCCTACGAGCGACTGATCGAGATCGAACGACGGCGCGCGAACTGGCAGCAAGCCTATGAGCTGGCCGAACGGTTCATGCGCCGATGCCGGGAGACAGGGATCGACGAGGAACGGGCACTGCGCGTCCTCGCTAACCTCGAAGAGTGACCTGCTCTCCGTCCTCAGTTCAGTGGCTCGCAGAGGAAGGGCTTCTTCGGTCTCGATTTCGAGCGAACATAGTGAAGCGCCTCGTTGACAAGGTCATGCTTCGCAGCCTCGCCCATCGCCGACCTCAGCGAATACATCTTGGAATGATCCGCGCAGGCCTCCGTGACCTTTTCGATCTCGCCCCAGACGCCATCGCCGCGCGGCCAGGGAGTGTCTCGGTGCGCAGTAACCGCATTCTTGATTGTCCTCTCACAGGCCGAGCTCTCAGGTGCTGTTGTCTCAATGGTGCCCAGAGCCGAAACGATCTTCCGCTGTTCGGCAATGACCGCATCCGCCCAGTTCTGGTCGTAGTTCCAGCGCTCGTGACGCCGGATTTCGACGAACGGCTGCGTCTTTTTCTGGAGCCCCACAAGCGCGCTCAACGGGAAGTCGACCCCAAGGTTGCCATCTAGCGCCAGCCTAAAGAGCCGTTGTAGGATAACGAATTGGCGCATCTGGCGCAGGACTTCCGAGGCCTCGGGACTAGTGCGGATCCCATTGATGACCGCTTGCCGGATCTCCTCCTCAACTCCAGGGAAAGTCCAGGGTTTCCAGTCTTCGCCGATGTCGACATCCTCGCCGCGATTGTCTTGTGGCATGGCCTGGACCATGAAGTTCAATGGCCAAAGCGGATCACTGCGAGAATTCTGGCCAGTGAGGAAATTCAATTCTGGATCGAGCTTGTATTCAACTTCTCGGACGCCGCTGTCGACAAGATAGGACAAGCCCGAATTGCTGACCCGTAGCTGACCCAAACACGTCTGTGGCAAGCGACTGTTGCGCAGACACTCGACATAGCTCTGAGCTGCACCGTAGCGCATGCCGAACTTGGCATAGGTCTTCATCGGGAAGCACGAAGCTCCCGTCCCGCACGCCTTGGCGTAAAGCGCAACGGTGCCCTCGAATTTTTGCAACTGAGCCTTGATTGCTGCTGCTTGGGTAGGGGATAGGTAAAATTCAGGGATTGCTGACAGCCGCAGAATTTGGCCAAGGGACGCGACGCTTTGTCGGGAGAAACCTGCCATCTTCAATTCGTCGCTGACGTTCTGACCTAGCGAGAAAGTATCGACGAACCGGTCGACCTGGATCGCCGCGCAGGCGAACGCCGTATCCTCGAACGCCGGATGCACAACGACCCGACGCGTCCGCGGGTTGAAGCCATCTTCCGATGCAGCATTGGTCTGCGGATGCGGCAACGTCGACGTGACGACGCGACCGTCAGCCGCATAGGCCATTGCGTGATGCGTGATTGCGGGGTGAAACGGCCCCAAAGTCGTTGCCTTGCCATTTCTGTCAGTAAGCTTGACCCACAGTTTCTGGCCGTCGAATTTCCACGACAAGCCAACGATGTCGGGTGCTTTGCCGCCCTTTGCCGGCGGCCGGCCGATTACGACCCCGCCGACTCGGCCGCTGAAGCGAATGCGCATGTAGCTCCGCGATACTACGCGTGTTGGTCCGCTGGAGGCAACTCCACCGCTTGGAAACAATTTCTGATAGACACCGGCGGCGGCCGGCCTGGCCGATGCGTATTGCCCCGGCACGGATGCTCGCGCAGGCGCAACCCGATGCAGCGAGCCGGGGTCGATACTGCCACTCCTGACATTGTTTGCCGCATGAGACAGACGCTGCGGTGCATTCTCCCGGAAGTCGGCAACGAGCCTTCGGTCACGTGCCGTCATAGCCGGCGAATGGTGCGGCATGAAATCAGCCGTGTAGGCGACACGCGTTGGAATCTCGCCGGTCGCCGCGGCTACGCGCGCGAAGTTTCCGCTCGTCCGCTCCGCCCACACGCGCATGGCGTGCGACGATGCCAGCCGCTCGTTTGTAAAGGCTGTCCGAAAAAACTCGTCGGCGACGAGATTGGGGCTTAGAGGCCGCAGTGCAGCAGAGCGACGCAGCCGCGTCCAAGCCGTTTCATTGCGGCGCAAGGTTTCGATACGCCGCTCGAGAGCATCGTCAAACACATCGGCGGCGGCTTTAGCACTGGCCGACGGGGGCGGTACACGTGCCTGGATCGCCTGGGTCGACCGGCCCGTCAGCACGCTTGGGGCAGCCGGTCGGTTCGATGCTGTAAGAATTCGCCGCCGTGCCTCGACAGCGCCGAGGTCAAACCGCTGCTGCGCTCCAAGCGCCCGTCCGGCAGGGAAGCGCGCCTGCATCGAGCGTGCGATACTCGACCGAAAGGCATGTCGTAGTTGAGCGGCAGTGGCCTCGTCGCTTGCGAGGTCTTCGCTTGGGTCCACAGGGTCAGATTTGCGTTGGCCGACCACCGTTTTTACACCGTGGTCAGAGACCCGCTTCGCAAAGTCGATCTCCATGGCCTTAACGCTCGTTACGAGCGTCGGACCGATCTCCCGGGCGCCCAGGCTCAAAAGGCCCAGGAAGAGTGTAATCAGCATCAGCCACCCGCCAATCCGACCGGTGAAACCGGCCGCCTTGACGACGCCGGTTCCACCAGCACCGGCGGCTACCCATTCTCTGAATATCTCCGGTTCTCGGCGCGCTTTCGAAGCCCCTTGTGCGGAGTGTGCGGAAAGCTGCGTACTGACGATGATTTCGCGCAGGCGGGCGCTCCGTCCAGAGTAGATCTCGTTGTGAAGGTAGTCGTCACCTTCAAGCCAATTCTCGGCCGCCTCTAGGCTTATTGTGATTGGTGTAGTGCCCGTCTTGAGTTCAACCTGGACCTCCGACTTGACCACGTCGACCTGCTCTTCCATCCGGCTTGCTGCTTGGCGTAGCTCCATAGCGTTCATTTCGTCGCCGCTCTCGGGCGTCACTTCGCCAGCTTCCAGCGCCGTTGCCCGTGTCAGCATACTGGCCATGATGCCCTTAAGGTCGGCGATCGACGCCTCTGGCCCGTCGTCGCCAAATTTAAGGACGGGTGTTGCGAGAACCCGCGCGATGGCCACTTCGTTGTCGCTGTGGGACTTCCGCAATTCGCTGTCCAGTGCTTCTACCGCCGATTTGTCGGCAGCTTCCGCCCGCTCCTGCAGAGCCGGCCTCTCAAGCCCTTCCAGCGCGGTCGACAGCGCGTTGCGCCGTGCCTCCAAAGCCCCGTCCCAGCGGCGACGCGACCGCGAGCGCGCCGCAATGAACCAGATTAGCGCTAGGAGAGCGAGGGCGCCAATCCAGGCTTCAGTGGACAAGGCATTGACGGCATCGATTGTACGCTCACTCCAATCGCGAATGGCCACGACTTCCTGAAGTTTGTCGGTATTACTGCTGAGCGATTGAAGATGATGTTCAAGGCCCGCGCTTGCGCCGACCACAATCGCACCGGCGATGATGACGGCGCTCACCACAGTCCGAAGTACACTCAGCCCCGCCAGCCACGCAGCCGCACCGCTAACGTCCTTCTGTTCGGGACTGAGCAGTGTGCGCCGTGCACTTGGAACCATGATGAAGGAAAGAAGGAGCCAGACAGCGAATGCGACGCCCATGATCCATAATAGGTCTTGGTTGATAGAGATACTCATAGGACCACCCACTTGAAAAACTAAAAAATTACACAACTCAACCGACTTGACTGAGGAGCAATATCAACCCCAAACCGGTCCGATTTTCACGATGCTACTAAAGCGTTTTTCCTCGCTGTCGACAAGCGGGCGAGTCAGATCTGAGGACTGCCGACAGTGCAGGCCTTTGGGAAAGTAACTCTTCGGATGCTTCTCGCCTGTCGCATTGCTTCAAATCGGACAGATGGCATCCACCGCAAGGATATACGGGACCAAAACCGTCGCGGGATCAGCAAGTGGCGCCCACCAAAGCGCACGCTCACCAGTCCTTCCACCAAGGAGACGGTTCATGGAAGACGTTTCAAATTCCCCCGCACCCGCTGAAACGCCTCCCAATCCAGCCCGCGTGCCTTGGAATGCCGGAATGCTCACTGGCACCAAGCCCCCCGCTGCGGTCTAATTCATTTCCGTCTTTGGCGGAATCGCACCGCCGGCTCACTGATCGGAAGTCCTGTCAGGTCCAATTCACCGATCGTGGCGATCGGGCTGACCTGACGACACAACAGTACGGACGCATAGTGCCGGAATGGGTGGCAAGCATCGAGCTCGATGAGGCGAAGTTCGGCGCGAACTCGCTGCGGCGGACCAAATCGGTGAAGATCTTCCGGCGTTCTGGAAACGTGAGTGCAGTCGAGCTTTTTGTCAGGCACTCAAAAATCCCCCACGCCCCCCAACAAACACCTCACCACCCATCCCAAATAGGGCTGACAAATCCACCGGTCCGGGGTCATCCTGTCCGCAATCGGAGAGTTATCCGGGGGCGTTGTGGTGTTCGGTATTTCTTTTGCTCTTTCAATTTCGAATTGCCCAAAGGCTGTCGCCGAATGTGACCGCCAGCAAAACCACTTTCCCGCCGGTCGTCTCGTTGGCCTCACCTCCCCGGAGGCCGCCACATGACGGAAGCACCGCGCAACACCAACAAGCTGGAAGTCTTCGTCTCCTACAGCCGCGATGATCTGGCCTTTGCCGACCAGCTCGATTCCGCGCTAAAACTGACCGGCTTCTCCCCCACCATCGACCGCCACGGCATCTCCGCTGGCGAAGACTGGAAACGCCGCCTGGGCAACCTGATCCGCGACGCTGATACTGTCGTCTTCGTGCTGTCGCCCAGCTCTGCTGTGTCCGACACCTGCGCCTGGGAGGTGGACGAGGCGGTGCGGCTGGGCAAGCGCATCATCCCCGTCTTGTGCCGGCCGTTGGAGGATACGAAGCCGCCGCCGCAGCTTGCCGACCTCAACTACATCTACTTCTACGCCGAACCAAAGTCGCCCGACTCCGGGTTCGGCACCGGCCTTAAGAGATTGGTGACGGCGCTCAACACGGATCTGGAATGGCTGCGCGATCACACACGCTATATGCAGCGGGCAACCGAGTGGGATGTTGGCGGGCGCCCGGTCAACCGGCTGTTGTCGGGTGCCGACATCGGCATTGCCAAGGCCTGGGCCGCGCGCCGCCCTAAGGACGCGCCTGCACCCACGCCCCTGCATATGGATTTCATCAAGGCCAGCGAAGCGGAAGAGGACCGCCGGCAAAGCGCCGAAGAGCAGCGACTGGCGCAGATTGCCGAAGCGCAGGCTGCGCGCGAGGCGGCACTCACTGAGAAGGATGCCGCGCAAAAAAGCGAGGCCGAGCATGCCCGTCGCGTGGTGCAGCGAACCAGACTGGGGCTAGCAGCCGCGTAGGTGCTGGCTGCAGTTGCAGGAGGCACGCCTACTTTGCCTTCGACCAACAAGGAAAAGCGTTACAGGAAACGGCGCGCGCCGAGAAACAATCGGAAGTCGCCGAGGCGCGGCGCGTCGAAGCTGAATCTCAACGTGCCAAAGCTGTGACGCAGGGGAAGCTCGCAATGCCGCGCTGCTGACGCAGTCCAAGTTTCTGACAGATAACGTGCAGCGCCTCTTCAAGGCGCGTCGCTATGGTTCCGTTCCTCTTCTGCTTGCCATCAAAGCGTTGCCGCATGACGAACGAACTGCAAAACGACCGGATTGGCCTGCTGCGACAGTGGCGCTTGATGCTGCGCTGAGATCACCGCGAGAGCGCGCCGTCCTCGAAGGCCACTCAGGCTCGGTTACCAGCGCGGTGTTCTCGCCCGGCGGCCGCCGCCTGCTCACCGCTTCCATCGACAACACGGCGCGGCTGTGGCCCGTCTTCCCAATGGGCGGGGATCTGACCGCTCACGCTAGAGAGCAGGCAACACGCTGTCTCACCCCCGCCGAGCGCCAGATGGCTTTTCTCGCTCCGGCGCCACCACGCTGGAGCGGTACCATGAAATGGATGAGGCGAAAGGCGCAGCATTCTACCTCGTGACATTCAACCGTATCGTTCATTGCTGCTGGGTGCCGGTCGCGCGGCACCTGCTTGAGAATGAAGCCGAGTATGATGCCAAGGTTGTCCGCCGCGTCGTGCGCGAGATGACGCGCTGCGCCGCCGCCCTCGGCGATGAACGCGCCACCGCCCTGCTCGCCGAACTTGTCGCCGCCGGAACGCTCCCCGCCGACGCTGCCCACTTGCTGCCCACCGCCACCGCCGGCTTCAATTCCTGACCGGCTTGGCTGTCGGGGAAATAAAGCGGCGGCAACTGCCGGCGCGAGCGGCGCTGACCCTGGCTGATGCGCGAGAGGTCGTCTCCTCGCATGACCAGTCCTTTCCGCCGAAATAGTGCACGTGGATGAGTCTAAGCCATTGCTGCGCACCCTCGAACCAACCGTCCCCACTCTCTGCGCTGGGCAAGATGGCTCCCAACCCACGCCAATCGCAAGGGTTCCAGGGGCGGCCGCGCAAAAACGAATGAATTCTCAGCCGCCGGCGCCCTTCCTCACCTGTAGCCTGGTCCGCAATCAAGGCCCGGTAATCTGATGGAAACGGTCTTAAAAGAGTGCCCGACTGGCTTGCGCAGAACGCCGATGTTCGCGAGCCCGGATCAGCCGAAGACAATAGCCGGTCCATATCCACTACGAAGCCATTGTAAACGCCGGTCCAAATCGCCATACGTTCCGAACGCCTGCTCAGTGTCGGCGGCCGCACGGCAATACCGAGTTCGAACCGCCGCCTGGAAGCAACATGATAAAGAAGCCGGCTTAGGTCTGGCCGGCCCAGAATAAGATAGGTTCCATCCGGACTGAAACCAGGTGGGATATCCAATGGCCCAAGATCGGCAAAGTCCGTCCGCCGTTTGCTATCGTCGTCAAAGATGTATGCGGTTCGGTCGCTATTCCACCCGGTAATCAGCGTCCCGCGAGGACTGAACTTCGGGGGCTGCACCCAAAGCGTTCCAAGCGACGTCGTGCCGCTACCCTCGACGTCCACAACCTCTCCAACCAAATCAGGCCTCAGCACAGCAGCGCGTGTTCCAGACCAGTTCAACGAAGGCGATCGATCCTGACTGTGGAGAGAGCCGATGTTGAACTCCCTGCCTGTTACTGCATCAACGACAACCCCGGTGCCGCTCGCCAGCTTGTAGGCCAACCGTTCACTATTCCCGCTAAAATCAAACTCTGACTCATACTCCTCCGAATAGACGTCCCCAAGCGCAACTTCGCGCTTGGTGGCAACCTCGAGAAGGATGTAACGATTGCCGCGCTTGAAAACGGCGAATTGCCTGTTTGGGCTCAACGCCTTCAAGTCGCCATTGTCCAGCTCGATGGGAGTTTTCAGATCGAACCCGAGGCCCTTACCTGCCAAGGAATTGCGCAAACCTTCGAGAAATAATTCGGAACTAATCGCCGGAACGGACGAGACAATCGCGCCTGTTTGTAGATCTCGCACAGACCAGACGCGAGACTGGCGCCGGCGCTCGAGGTCGGTCGTGTTTGGGTCTTTGGGCAGGCTCGCGACATAGCGGCCGTCCTTGGAAAGTATCGCTTGGTCCTGCATCGGCCCAAGATCGGCAATCAGTCCCCACTCGACGCGAGCCCCAAGCGCCTGGGCGGAACCCAATCCTGCCACTGGCAAAACGTTGGTGGAATTCGCGGCGGCACCAACCACGAATGGAAGTGCGTCGAGCGTGCGTCCGTCCGCCGCCAAGTCTCTCGACACCTCGACCAACTGCGAGCGCCAGCCCGAGCCGACAACTGAAGCTGATATGATCGTGGCAGCGGAAAAGAGAGCCAGAGCACTTGCGGCGACCCCAACTTGCCGCTTCCGTCGACGCCGCTTGTCGCGATCTATAATTTGGCCCGGCGTGACGCCGATCATGCCCGCGACCAGCTTAAGCCATGCGTTGCGGAATCCATCCTTGCCTTTGCGAGCGTCCGCAGCCAGCGGTTCCAGTGCTACATTTTCACCCTTGAGGGCGTCGCCGCGAAAAGCAGGTGGGAAATTCGACGCCGTGGCATCCGCACCGGTTTCGTCCACAAGCGGCGCGTCGTCCGTGATAATTGCAAAAACCTTGTCGCGCCGGCCAATCCCGATGAAGAATTGAATCTCCTTTTCCACCCAGGGGCTGGCAGCCGAGTTGGGCGAGCAGACGACGATCAGGTTCGCGCTTGCCTTCAGCGCCGCTTCGATGCGCCCGCCGAGTTCGCCCGCGCTTAATTCCTCGCGGTCACGGAATACGGGATAGATGCGGTTCTTTTTGCCTTCGCCAATAAGGTCGAATTCTCCAAGAGCAGCGGGAATTCCGTAGCTCTCCAAAGTCCGGTGCAGGCGCTTCGCGAACCGCGCGTCTTTGCTCGAATAGGATATGAACGCTGCGTAGCGGTAAAGTTCCGCCATGACCGCCCCCCAATAGTTGCGGTAAAGCTAGCCTATATTGCGATTGGCGTGAACAGGTCACCCACTGCTGCAAGCCCTGCTGGACGCAATGGCCGGACAAGATTCAAGGGCGATCTCCGCGTGGGCGGAGATCGCCGATCAGGCCGCCACGCCGGAGCGTTTCGTTAGTCGCGGTCGCAACGCCGCGACATTGATCGTACCAAGAAGGCGCCGTCAGGCCGAGCGTCCTCGCGCCAAATAAAGGCAATTCCGGTTCGGCCATGTCATTGAAAATATTGGTAGCGGAGGAGGGACTTGAACCCCCGACACGCGGATTATGATTCCGCTGCTCTAACCAGCTGAGCTACTCCGCCAAATGCAGAGCCGTTGCGGCGCTGCAAATAAGGAATGCAGTCTATAGGGAGCGAGCACCAATG
>JAHZKP010000102.1 GCA_022600345.1 Alphaproteobacteria bacterium
AAACCCGAAGGGCCGGGCGGATTTGCGCCAATCTCTGCGCATCCCGTCTTGCCCGTGGCACCGCCACGCGCTGCGCCGGTCCACTTGATCTTGTCACTAATCCGCCTCGGCAGAATGGTTCGATTTGGTCGGAAAGTGCTCCAACTCCGTCAGGCTGGAAATCAGCTCTCGACCTCAGCCAACCGGTCGGGTTTCGCGGGCACGAGGTTGACGCTTTCCCCGCAACCGCACGCACTCTCCTGGTTTGGATTGTTGAAGACGAATCCCGACGACAACTTGTCGGCCTGATAGTCCATTTCGGTGCCCAGCAGGTACATGATCGCCATTGGGTCGATGACGAGCTTGACGCCCTTGTCCTCGACAACGTCGTCGAACTGACCGATCTCGTCGGCCCAGTTCATGGTGTACTCCATGCCAGCACACCCCCCCTTCTTAACGCCGAGCTTGAGAGCCACGACGTCGTGTTTGCGCGCCATGATCTGAGAGATCTGCGCGGCGGCGGCATCGGTCAGGGTCATTACCTTGGGGCGCGGTCGGGCATTTGTTGTCATATTGGGTGCTCTACCTGGGCGTTAGTGGGCGGCTCTGCACATAAGATATAGGCTTTTGCGGCCGGGCGGCAATACGCCGGCTCAGGAAGGCAGGCCACAGCATTGAAAGCTGATGCTTCAAGTAGAGGAGAAATTCGTGCGAAGTGAGCGCAAATGAGCACTCAATGAATGCATTCGTGCATCCAGCCCAATCGTTCGCGGGTCGCGATCAGGATCGTGCATCAGGGGCCTGGAGAGCGCCATAAACAAGGCGCCCGGGCAGGTTGCAGTCGCTTGTGGCCCCTAATTCGTTTTCGATTGCCTCAAAAGCAGCGCACTGTCTGGAATTGGGCCGTAACGTTCGTATCTGACGCCGGTAAACAGCACGACTTCACCCTTGGGAAGCAGGGCTGATTGACGTCTTGGTCTTGTTGGCGCGAGAACTTCGCGCATTTCGTTGAAGTCTATTATCGTTGCCATCTGTGCCCCCTTCGCGCGGTCAGCGATGGTCCAAATTTTTCCTGTCTTTTCTTATTGTTCTCACGATCCGCCAATACGTCTTTACAATTCGTTTCGGGAATCGTTCAGGTGTCATTTGGCTATGGACTACGTTACTGAATCGTTAATACGCCATCGTACGATTCGTGGCTGTCTCTTCAGGGACTCACTTATGGGTTTATTCGGACGCAATCAGCCAATCGTCGAGAAAATGCCGGCCGTCGCGATCCTCCACCTCGATGACCCATAAATCGCTGTCAAAACCTACCTCGCGGGCGATCAGCCTATCGACCTCATCGTCGGAGGCCTCAACGCGCAATTCAAAGCGACGCTGTGAGGCGACGTCTGCCAATCCGGCGGCGGCGGGGCCGTAGATTTGAGAGGTCCCGTCAAGCCGGTTGATGCGCACAAAGATGCTGCCGCCGTGCTGATCACCCCGGCGCACGATAAAAGCCGCAGCGCCCGCACCGTTACACGTGCGGACGAAGGCCTTGATCCAGAATTCGGATGCCAGACGCATTTTCGGCGTTCCCATCGATTATCGGTAGATTTGCAAAACTACCTGGTCAGAGCACTTTCCGACCAAATCGAACCATTCTGCCGAGGCGGATTAGTGACAAGATCAAGTGGACCGGCACAGTGCGTAGCGGGGCTACGGACAAGACGGGCTGCGTAGAGATTGGCGCAAATCCGCCCGGCCCGTCCAATCGTAGATTGGCTCCGCCAATACGGGTTTCCAAGCGGCGGCCGCCCAGTGCGTCGAGCGGCTTGGCCGATCAACCAGATCGACCCGCGCCACTCTCCTGCTGGATCGACTCGCCGCTTGAGAAACAGAATTGATCCGATTTGGTCGGAAAGTGCTCTAACCTACAAAAAAATGCATGCCGGGAGGATATGGCTTGGACGCTGCCGCCAAGGACGCCACCGAAGATAAAACCCAAAAGCTGCCTCGCGAATTTTCCAGCGCCGAGATCGGCGCGCTGGCCCATTTGTATCGCGGCGAGGTCTACCGCAGTACGCTTTGGCGGCAGCGGCTTGACACGACGACCAATTGGTCGGTCGTCACACTTGGTATCGCTGTCTCGGTGTCCTTTTCTTCAGCCGAAGCATCGCCCATCCCTTTGATGCTTGTTGGTCTGCTGGTGTTGTTCTTTCTACTGCTTGAGGCGCGCCGCTACCGATATTTCAACGTCTGGCGCGCCAGAGCGCGTTGGATGGAAGAGCACTTCTATGCACCGATGCTCGAAGACGGAAACCTCAATGGTGCTCCTGATGAGGAGGCCTGGCAGAAGACGTTGGCCAGGGACTACCACTACCCGCGCTATCACATCAGTTACATTCGCGCTTTCGGACGGCGGCTTCGGCGCAGCTATGTGTGGATACTCGCCATTCAGACGATCGCCTATATCGGCAAGATCATGGTGCACCCGGGACCCGTCGGCTCCCTGTCCGAATTCATCGACCGCGCCGCGGTAGGGCCCGTATCAGGTGAAATCGTGCTGCTTGCAGGCATCTGCTACAACGGCTCGCTGCTGGCCATCGCCGCTTACACCTACTTTCTGGATAGCGCCAAACATGGCAGCAAGAGCACCCGTTCGATGGGGTGAAAACCTCCCTCTCCCCATCCTTTTGGGGAGAGGGGTGGGACACCCCGTAGCTCAACACGACCTTGGAAAGCGTTGTCCAGATAAAGTACGGGGAGAAGGAATAAGATGCCGAATCGGAAGTGAGTACGCTTCGGTAGACTAATCCTAAAACCCGCCGCCGGTATGGAAGCCGCCGCCTTTCTTGCCACCACCGCCGCGGCCCCAACCGCCGCCGAACGGTGGGAAGCCTGCGCGCCGGCGGAACGGATCTGCGGGGCGTCCCTTCCAGTTATGGCGGCGCTGGGAACGTGCCCAATAGTCCGCGCCCGTGATCGCCCCCCGGATCAGCTCGCGCAGGACCGTGCCGGCGATGTCGTCTGGTTCAAAGATCGAGGAGGGGTCGTCGTAGTAGTTGCGGCGATACTTGGCGGCGACGTCAAGCAGTTCCTTGCGCTTGCGGCTGATCTTGTCGAGATCCTTGCGACGCTGCTTGACGGTTCGCTCAAGATCTACCGCCTTGCGGTCGATTTCGCCGATCCGCGAAACGATGCGGTCGTCGGTTGGTTCAGCGGTAGAGCGCGCCTGGGCAATGAGGCGGGTGTAGTGTTCGTGCTGCAGGAACTCGGCTGAAAGTGCCACGGCCTCCTTGAAGGAATAGTCCAACCCTTCGGCGTAGCGATTGAGTTGCAGCGTGATCTCTTCGATCTCGGCTTCTGCGGCTTCGAGCGCCTTGTTGGTTTCGGCCTGTCGGTTGCGGGCCCCGGTCAATTCGCCGGTCAGGTCGGTGCCTGCGAGCTTGTTGATGCGCGCTGCTTCGGCTGCCTCGACCTGGGAAGCTGCCTGTTTCAGTCTGTCGGCCAGCAGCTCGACGTGGTCGCCGAGGCGGTCGGGGATTTCATTCAGAATCGTATAGTTGGCGCGGGCGTCCGAGTAACCGATCATGCGGGCAACCCAATCGTCGCCGCTGCGGATCAGCCAATGCGGGCGATAGTCGCGCGAGCCGTACTTGCGTTGCCACAGGTACATGAATAGCGGATCACTTTCGAAAGCCTTGCCCTTGGTTGCGCGGTCCTGCTCGGCCTGCTTTGCCTTGGCAACGGCTTTGTCATGGGTGTTGCGGGCATCGGTTTGCGCAGTCTTGAGTGCCACGTAGGCCGCCTCTCCGGAAAGCTCATCGCGCGCCTTTGATGCGGCTTCATCCAGACGCTCTTCCAACGCGTCGATCTCAGCGCGAATGCGCTCGGCATCACCATTCAGTTCGTCGCGCCTTGCAAAGGTTTCGGTTTGGCGGACCTTGAGCGCCTCGATGGTCTTCTGGCGCGCTTCAAGGATGCTGGCGACCTTGTGCTGCAGGGCATCGGCCTGATCGATAACGCCGTCGGCAATTGCGCTGCGCGTGCGGACTTCGGCCAGTTCGCGAAACGCTGAAGTGCGCTGGCCGATCAGCTTTGATTGATGGCCGGTAAGCTGCTCCATTTCGTGCAGCATTTGTTGTTCCTGGGTGCGCAGATCGGCAATCGATTTTTCGATTTCCGATAGGGTTCGCCGTCCGGTCACAAACATCACTTCCACCTCGTGATGGCGCCACCCTTGGCGGCAATCGTCCAGTCGGGGTCGAGGCGGCCTCGAACCTTGCGGCCGACAATGCGGTTCTGGATGATGCCGTCGTCGTCCTTGTCGGCCTTGACCGACACCAGGACATCACGGTCAACGCGCACGGCCCACGTCGAAACGGTCTGGGTCTTGCCGGTCTCCTCGTTGGTGATCTTTTGAGGGATCGGCTTTCCGTCAGGTCCGATGGCTTCGACGACGAGATAGAAATTGTAGGTTTCCGGATTTGCCTTGGGGATCCGCCACAAGCCGGAGACTTCTCCCTGGCGGTTGACGATGCGGATCTTATATTCGGTGCGAAGGCGGGCCAGAGTTTCCTTCAACTCGTTCTCGACCTTTGCGGCTTCGATCCGGTTGCCGCCGGTCGCCGCATTGAGACCGGATTTTGCCACCCCTTCGGCGCGGGCAGCAACCAGCGGATCGGCAGCCTCGCTGCGAATATCGGCTGTGAGCTTTTTGATGCGCCCGGGCAGGGCCGTCAATTCTTGTTTGTGCGCCTGGGCGGCAAGGTGTTGCGGGCGCTGGTAGACGGCATAGTTGACGAGGAAGAAGGCGATTAGTCCGCCAACGATGCCCAAGACGTAGCGGCCCCAGCTCCAACGCGTGACGTAGAGTTTGGCAAGCTTGGTGGCAAGCGCATTGGGATCGGGTGGTTCATAGGAGAAGCGATCCTCTTCGAGCGCCTTGACGCCTTCTTCCAGGATGCGATCTGGAACCTCGATTCCCTGGCCTTTGTAGATTTCCCGCAGGCGGTCGATAAGGTCCTGACGGCGCGCATCGTCGTTGAGTTCGCGCTCAACCATGGAGCTGTCATGGCGCAACGTGTCGACAACGTCCATGGCAATCATGACGTCGTTGAGAGGCGCGCCACCGCGCTCAGTGCCGCCAGCCGGCAAGCCATTACCGCCGCCGGCTCCATCTGGACTGGCCGGGCTGTTGCCGCTTTCGGGCCTGGTTTCGTTTTCGCTGGCCATGTTCGACAAAAAACCCGCGTTAATCGAGTAGCGTCTCACCCTCGGCGGCAAGACGGGCAAGTCGTTTCTTGCCATCTTCAACGGCTTCGCGGATCTCATCGGAATTGCGCGTGGCGAGGACGCGCATTTCGTTGATGATCTCACGGGTGCGCACCTGGAAATTAACGACCGAGTCGACCAGCATCTTGACCGATTCCGCTTTCACGGTCGGACCATAGCCAGCTTTGATCGCAGCCTCTTGAACCTTGTCGCCGATCTCTGAGAGTGTCTCAAGGCTCTTGTCGATGCCCTCTTTCATGCTCTCCAGGGTGCGGGTGGATTCATGCAGGCCGAAGAGCCCGGTGAAGGACGCTTTCAGCGCGGTGAGGACGGCCTCGTTGGTGGAAAAGAAGCTGACCGCCTGCTGGTAGACGCGCTCCTTGGCGCTGGTGGTTTGCGTCAGTCGCGACATCACGACTTCGGATGTGTTGTAGCCGATGGTCAGGTTGTCAGCGAGATCCTTGGCGATCTGGTAGCGCTTTTCTTCATCCTGCAGAACGCGGATCTTGCCGTCGCGCTCCATTTCCAATTCGGCACGCCTGGAGATGTCATCGCCCTTGAAGCGGGCGACTGCTTTCGATGACTTTTCGAGATCCCTTTTGGCGGCGTTGAGCTGCTTTTCAGCCTTTTGCAGAACCTTCATCGACAACACCTGCGCTTGCTTGTAGGCGCCGCGGAAGTCGTTATAGGCATCCAGAATGCGGCCCTCGCGGATGATCTGGTCCTTGGCGTCGCGGGCGACCTCCAGGTAGGTGTGGCGGATTTCATCGAAGCGCTCGGCAATGTCGCCGCGCCGCACCTTCATCCAGATGTTGGAAACGCGCTCAAAGGTGTTGATCTTGCCGTCTTCCATCTGGTCGACAAGGCGCTTTGAATCATCGCGGATGGAGTTGAATGCGAGTACAATGTCTTCGTAGCGCTCGCCGATCTGCATTGCCGAGATTTCATTACGGACGATTTCGTTGAACAGCGAGACCTGCGACAGGGTCTTGGCGATGACCGTGACGTTGCCGTGGTCAAGGTCGTAGATCTTTTCCAGAAGGGCGCCAATTGGCGTGTCTTCTTCGGGTTTGGCTTCAAGGCCGAGGTCACGGACCTGTTTTAGGGCCTTATCGAGTTGTTTGAGAGCGGTGACCTTGGCCATGAGATAATTCCTCGAATATTGTACGTAGCGGTGTTGGTTTACCCAGCCTGCGCAAGCAATATGACGTTGGAGCCCATGATTGCAACGCGCCAGGATGATTAGAGTAATCATGGACCAAACAAATAAAGCCAGGCCGATTGAAAGAAACGGACTTGACCAAGCCTGCCTGGCGCAGCAAGAACGGAGCCCATGACGCACATATCTCGCATTGACCGCCGTTTCGCCGTTCTTAAAGAACATGGCCGTGCTGCCCTGGTGACATTCATCACGGCGGGCGATCCCGATCTGGAAACTTCCCGTTCGATTCTTGAAGGACTGCCGAAGGCTGGCGCTGACATTATCGAACTGGGGATGCCGTTTTCCGATCCCATGGCGGATGGGCCAGCGATCCAGTATTCCTCGCAACGCGCGTTGAAGGCCGGCCAGACGATGCGCCGGACGCTCGATATGGTGGCAGCGTTCCGCAAGAAGGACCCAGATACGCCGATTGTCCTGATGGGTTACTACAACCCGATTTACGTTTACCCAGGCGAGAAGTTCCTGGACGAGGCGGCTGAGGCGGGCGTCGATGGGTTGATCGTGGTTGATGTTCCTCCAGAAGCTGACGACGAATTGTGCCTGCCTGCTGTCGAGCGGGGGCTGAATTTCATTCGCCTTGCAACTCCGACGACGGACGACAAGCGGCTGCCGGCGGTTTTGGCGAATACCTCGGGTTTCGTGTATTATGTCTCTATTACTGGCATTACGGGCGCCGCGGCTCCCGTCGTTACCGACGTGCATGACCAGGTGGCGCGCATTAAGTCATCGACCGATCTGCCGGTCGCCGTTGGCTTTGGAGTGCGTACCGGAGAGCAGGCCAGGGCGCTGTCAAAGGGTGCCGATGGCGTTGTCGTCGGTTCGGCCCTGGTAACCGCGATTGCCGATAGTCTCGATTCTGAGGGCAATGCCTCTGGCGAGACGGTGCCTGCCATACTAAATTTGGTAAAGGAACTGTCTGAAGCACTGCGTAGCTGACAGCGGTTGCGTGCCAAGGCGCGCTTGAAACAAGCGATCGGATATGTGCCTGCGACCAATTGCATGCGCATGGCGCCTGCGCGGCTATGTCCTGGGTTGGATACACCTTGTGTGCAGTGCGAAAGATAACCAAGTTGTGCTAAGATAACTCAAAACTAGAGCACCAAGAGATCGCGAAACGAGATCTTTGAGGGTCGATTGATGCTCTAGCAGGCTGTTGAAGAACTCAGTGAGGTCGCGATGCGAGACGAAATTGACTGCCGGCAAGACGCGTCCGGTGCAGGCGTGGTGGACCCCACGGCAAACCGGCGCAACGCAGTCCGGCAGTCAATTTCGCCGC
>JAHZKP010000103.1 GCA_022600345.1 Alphaproteobacteria bacterium
AACCTCACTAGACTCATAGTTTTGCTAGTGTGATTCAGAGACAGGAATTCGCTTCGTGGCTGCCGCAGTGGATCGGCGAATTCCTGTCTCATCACACTAAATCGAAAAAAGTAGCCTCTATGACACTTGCTGAAATCCGCGACGACTTTGAATTTCTCGACGATTGGGAAGACAAGTATCGCTACGTTATCGAATTGGGCAAGGCGCTGCCTGAAATGCCCGAGGCTGCGAAAACGGATGCCAACAAAGTGCGCGGCTGTGTCAGTCAGGTGTGGCTGGCGACAACGCATGAAGATGACCGCCTGCACTTCGAAGGCGACAGCGATGCCATGATCGTGCGCGGTCTGGTCGCCATTCTGCTGGCGATCTACCAGGACCGGTCGCCCGACGAGATCCTGAAGACCGATGCACGCGAAGTGTTCAACGAACTTGGATTGAAGGATCATCTGACGCCGCAGCGCTCGAATGGGTTCGTGTCGATGGTCGAGCGCATCCAGAGTGACGCTGCGGCGGCCAAGGCCGGATAGGCCTGCTAGACTGGCAGTCGATAGTGACGGGCAAGCGAGTTGAGCGCCATCAGCAGGACGACTTTGGCTGAGCGCCGCGGCCATCCAGATGACCGCTCGACTTCCTCCAATCCCTTCAGGTGGCAGCAAACGTCGACCAGGACGCTGGCAAATTCGGGCCCAACCTCTTGAAGCGCATCGCGAAAACGGTTGCGGGCGCGCAGTTGATCGTCGCGAAGCTCCAATTCGTGATCGGAGCCTGAGCAATGGCCCGAACCACTCAACACAGGCGAATAGTGCGAAGTCACCGATGGTGTCATGCTGCCGCGGGTAAAGTCGCGACGCAGGCGTTCGCCCGCCTGGAACTGGCCTTCCGAGATGAGGGGCCGGCCTGAGCGGTCGCGGCGGCGGCGCAACCAGCCAAGCGGGCTTTCGCAATCGTTGAACCCAGCCGAGGTTGCTGATGCGCGGGATCGGGAGCGTTCGAGTCTTGGCGGCAAGGCGGCCGATTGCGACTGTATCGTGTCTGAACATTCGACGGGTTTTGTGTGACCGGGCTCACCGGAACGGCTGAGCATGCGTTTCAGGGCGATCCGGCCGGCATTTGACAATCGCCAACCTTCAATCTGCTCATCGGGGACGATCCAGCCTGCTTGCAGCACACGCTGCCATACGGGCCGGGAAATGGTGCCGATATCTTTTGCCTGAGACTGACCCGTACCGCCGATTTGAAAAAGCTGGATTTGGTTTGAGCGCTTGACCGCAACCACCCCGCGGCGGGCAAGGCTTCGAAGGGCCGAAGTGACTTGCTTTGCTGACGGAGGGGCGTCAGTCGACGCGAGCGGCATGGGCATGGCGACCGTCTCTACTTGGCAGTTTGATGATGTTGTCGGGGGAATTCCTGGCTCATCGCACCGACCTAGTTGCGTCAGACGCAATCAGCGGGCGCCTGTCGCGGACCTAACCGGTGTTGAACACGGATGCCTAATCCAGGTCGCGGCGCACAAAGGGCTGTGGAGCAAAGGCCTGGCCGGTATCGCCAAGGCGTCGGCGAACTTCGGCGCGGGTGACCCGCTCCAGCAATTCCAAGAGCTGGTCGAAGACCTCGTCGTCGCGCTGATCTTCGATCAGGGCACAAGCGTGGGACACCGTGGTGCGGTCCCGCTCAAACAGGCGGCCGACTTCGGTGAGGCTTAGTCCGCACACGGTATGGGCAAGGTACATGGCGGCCTGGCGGGCAAGGGCAACCGTGGCCCGGCCACGGGTGGCGCTTCTCAAATCGTCGGCTGGAATTGCGAACACCCGGGACACGGAGTATTCGATCGCGATGCGCCTGATGGCGTTCTGCATCCTCCATTTGGACACAGCAGCAGCTCCGCTTTTGGTGACTTGGCCGGCAAATGGGCGTGGCTTATCGAGGCGTTTGCGGGTCTGCCCTTCAAGAATTGCGCCGGATTGCAGCATATCGTTATCCCTTGCGGTTGGCAGCGTTTGCCGCGCGTTCACAATCGGGGGCGCACCGTGGTGCAACCAGTCGCGCAAGGCGACCTTCCCGGCTCAAGACAAAACCTTGAATTCCTGCATTCTTGACCGGCAAGACTTCGTCACCTCAAGCAAGTCGAAGTATAACCCAGACCGGCTGAACGACGCTCCAAAGGTTAGGCGTGGAGTGAACCGGGGGGGATAACTTGCCCAATACCCCAAGCAGAGACGATGGTCCTATTCCGTTTCGGCGTAAGCTTATCCTCACCTCGGCGGTGTGGATTTAAGGTTGAGTCTGATCGTCAGGGGGCACCATTGTGCCGATACTGGAAATGTAGCTTTGCGGCATCAAAAGCAGAATGATCCGTGGACCAGCGGCAAAGCCCGGGCGGCGAGACGAGCGGCAGTCCGGTTGGGCGCTATCGATGTGGGCGCCAGTGAACCAGCAACCCTTGGCAGTCGCCTTTGGATGCTTGCACGAATCCGACGCGGGATGCGCATCGAACGGCAGCGGGGCTTAACGGGACACTGGGCTTATGACCTGCCACGTCACAGGCAGTTGCTGGCCGCCTACCGAGTTTTGGCGCTGGCAGTGGTCACGTCGAACCCTATCGACAGTGACGATTGGTCTGGCAACAATGCCCGGCGTGGGCAATCCTAGCCCGCATCCCCTGTGAGCAAGGCGGGCTAGTCGCGCTTGGTGCCCAGTCCCATCTTCTTTGCCAGATCCGAGCGGGCTTTTGCATAGTTTGGAGCGACCATGGGGTAGTCGTGGGGCAGGCCCCACTTGGCGCGGTAATCTTCCGGCGTCAGATTATAATGGGTGCGCAGGTGGCGCTTTAGCGACTTGAACTTCTTCCCGTCCTCAAGGCAGATGATGTAATCGGGCATGACCGATCTCTTGACGGGGACCTTGGGCTTGAGTTCTTCGCGTTTTACCGGCGCTGCATCGCCAGAGGCTTGGGCGAGCGCGGAATGCGTTTCGCTAATCAACTGCGGTAGTTCCGTCGCCTGAACGCTATTGTTGCTCACGTAGGCGGAAACAATGCGGGCCGTCAGCTCCACAAGTCCCGACTGGTTGTCATCTTCCAGCCGGCCGGCTCCGTTGGTTTGATTTTCGGCCATATTCAATTGTTCCACTGGCATACTCTACTAAGTCAAAAATGTCCGGCGACAAGCTTTCGAAGCCAACTTCAGTCGGCAAGTGCCGGGGAACACTGCAAGGGGACACAGGAACCCCCAAGACGCATCGGCGCGACTTCCGCCCAAATACTCTTGGACATCAATGCTACTTTATTGTCAACAAGCATACGTTCAATTCAACTATCGAATGTTAGGCAACGTCTCGTTTTTATACCTGAATGTTTCGCGAATACAGTTCACCAGAACCATACTAGACTTGCGGCAATGCGTCGCGACCTATTGGCCAGCAAGGCCACAGCCCAACGGCTAATCCTGGATCGCTTGCCCGGGGCACTGTCCTTGTACGCGGGGACGGGCGATTTAGTGTGCCCATTGATGCAAGCTAGTTTCAATTGGGGCCCGTCCCGATTATCTGTGCATCGCAGCCTCGCGAGGGGTTCTGCCGATTTTTCAATCTTGCCGAAGGCTCTCAAATGACACTGCCAAAGATCTCGCCACCCGTTTTGCCAGCGCCCCGCGCTGAAAAGAAGACGTCTGCCATGGTCTTTCACGGCAAGGAGCTGAGCGACCCTTATGCCTGGCTGAGAGATGAGAATTGGCAGGAGGTGATGCGCGATCCCGCCAGGCTTGCCCCAGATATCCGCGCCTACCTGGAAAATGAGAATGCCTATACGTCGGCAGCCCTGGCCGACACCGAACAGTTGCAGGCAGCCTTGTTTGAAGAAATGAAGGGGCGGATCAAGCAGGACGACAGTACTGTTCCTGCTCCACATGGGCCTTGGGCGTACTTTTCGCGCTTCGTTAAGGGCGGGCAGTATCTCGAGTTATGCCGGCAACCTCGCGGGGGCGGCGAACTGAGTGTGCTGCTGGATGGCAATGCCGAAGCCGAGGGCAAAGCCTATTGGGCGCTGGGCGGGTCCGAACACAGTCCCGACCACCGGCTACTTGCCTATGGGGTCGATGACAAGGGCTCGGAATATTACACTATTCGCATCCGCGACATGTCGACGGGCGAGGATCTGGAGGACCGCATCCCGGACTCCAGCTCGGATATGGCCTGGGCCAACGATTCTCAAACGCTGTTTTATGTGAAGCTCGACGAGAACCACCGTCCACGCCAGGTTTTCCGTCACGTTCTGGGGACGCAAGCCGAGCAGGACGTATTGATCTATGAGGAAGCCAATACTGCATATTATGTCAGCCTCGGCCAAACCCAATCAGGCCGCAATCTGCTGATTGCTTCACACGATCACGAAACCTCGGAAGTCTACCTTCTGGACGCCGACAATCCGAAGATGCAGCCACGCCTGATCGCGCCGCGGCAAACGGGCATCGAATACAGTGTCGATCACCACGGCGATAAGCTGATCATTCTGACCAACGACGGTGACGCGGAAGATTTCCGCATTGTCGAAGCCCCCGTAGGGGATCCATCCAAGGAAAATTGGAACGAGATTGTCGGCCATAGGCCTGGCCGATTGATTCTGGACTGCGTTGCCTATTCCGAACATCTGGTCCGCCTGGAACGCGAGGACGGCCTGCCGCGGATCGTCGTCAGGCGTTTCAGCGATGGAGAGGAACACAACGTTGCTTTCGATGAAGAGGCCTATGGGCTGGGCCTTTCACACGGCTACGAATTCGAAACGCGCACGATCCGGTTCACGTATTCGTCCATGACGACGCCGGCTGCTGTCTACGATTACGATATCGAAACACGTGCACGGGAGTTAAGAAAACAGCAGGAAGTGCCCAGCGGACACGACTCGGATGAATATGTGACCCGCAGGCTTCAAGCCCCCGGCCATGACGGTGAAACGGTGCCTGTGTCCTTGTTATACCGCAAGGACACCCCGCTTGATGGCTTAGCGCCGGTTCTGCTCTATGGGTACGGCTCGTATGGCATCTCGATGCCGGCTTCGTTCTCAACGGCCAGGCTATCGCTGGTCGACCGGGGCTTCATCTACGCAATCGCACATATTCGCGGCGGCAAGGAAAAGGGCTATCGCTGGTATAAGAATGGTAAGCGCGAAACCAAGACCAATACGTTCAAGGATTTCATTTCGGCTGGCGAACATCTGGCCGCAGCAGGTTTCACGAAGCGTGGACATATCGTGGCGCAGGGCGGTTCGGCGGGAGGCATGCTGATGGGAGCGGTGGCCAATTTGGCGCCCGAACTGTTCTTGGGCATCGTCGCCAACGTTCCATTCGTCGATGTTCTGAATACCATGCTCGACAAAGATCTGCCTTTAACGCCACCGGAGTGGACTGAATGGGGCAATCCGATCGAGAGCGCAGAGGCCTTCGAATTGATCGCCTCATACAGCCCTTATGACAATGTCGCCGCGCAGGCCTATCCGCACATGCTGGCGGTTGCCGGGCTGACCGACCCGCGCGTGACTTATTGGGAACCGGCCAAATGGATTGCCCGATTGCGCGAGTTCAACACGTCGGACAATCTGATTTTGCTGCGCACGAACATGGAAGCGGGCCATGGCGGGGCGTCTGGGCGTTTTGAATCGCTCAAGGAAACGGCGTTGGAATATGCCTTCGCGCTGAAGATTGCGGGAAAGACCAGCGCCTCGGTTTAGCCGCCGCCGCGCTGAAAAGAGATGTCGAAGCGGCGCAGGAAGGCCGTCTTGTCGGCCTCGGGTACGCCGGAGAAGGCGAGCACGACGCGGGCACGCGGCATCTCGACCAGTCCGCCGAATGAAAATCCTTCGATCTTCTCAAAGCTGATTGTCACCTTGCCGGGACCAACGGGAATTTCGATGGGGGCTCCGGTGGCGGCGATGCGGCTTTGCTCTTCTCCGGCAAACGACCTTATCGAGTGGGCGAATTCGGACTGCGACAGCGTCATAATCTTTTCGATGCTGCGATCGCCGTCTGGCTCGTTTGCATCTGTTGCCGTGGGGGGGGCCATCACCGATCAGCCTCCTGCAACCGGCGGCCAGACCGCAACGGCGTCGCCCTCACTCAGGGTTGCCGATGCACGCACGTCGCGCGGCTGAAATACCCCATTCAGAAGCACCAGGTGGCAGGCCTCAGGCGGCACGTTGTGGTGATCGAGCAGGGACTGGATCGTGGCCCCGGCGTCGGCGTCGACGTTAGCTGCATTGCGCTCAGCGCCCGGCGGCAGGTAGGTGCCAAGCGAGGCGTAGAGTTTTAGCGTCACCGAAATCTTGTCGCTCATGGAGCCCTTCCTGAAGGGTTTGGTGGGGCAGGCAAGAGACTGCCTTATGGATACGTGATTGCGGGTTATTTAAGCATCCCCACCCGATTTGGCTAGAGCATCATCCGACCATACGCGGTCACACTTCGTGATCGAATGGTCGGATAAAGATGCTCTACACCTATGATTCTAGAGCAACTTTATCCGATCTATGAATCGCTGAATGCGATTCCGTTAGATCGGATGTTGCTCTA
>JAHZKP010000104.1 GCA_022600345.1 Alphaproteobacteria bacterium
ACCCGAAGGGCCGGGCGGATTTGCGCCAATCTCTGCGCATCCCGTCTTGCCCGTGGCACCGCCACGCGCTGCGCCGGTCCACTTGATCTTGTCACTAATCCGCCTCGGCAGAATGGTTCGATTTGGTCGGAAAGTGCTCTACCAGGCTGTTGGGGTACAGCTAACGATCTTGCAGCCGACCGTTGTCTCCGCACAAATTTGAAATGAATCCGGCAGGTGTTTCGTGGGGAACAGCGGTGTGCCCGGGGTTCTCGTAGGTTGGCTTTGTCGCCGGGGTTAGACCCCCGTACTCCTCCTCCGAGGACGTAACCCGGGCGAGCATACTCTAACCGGGATTGTCAGGGTCCTCCCCCCGTCCTTCCCCCATCGGCTGCTGCTCCCTGGCGGCCGCTCCCTGACAAGCCCATCTGCCCCCCAGCGCTGCGAAACGCTGGGGGGTTTTTTTGTCTGGGCGACGTTAAAGAAACGATGTCGGACGTCACTGGAGTTGCCCGGCTTATTCTCCGAGCAGTTTTCTTTGCCACCAACCGCGTCGAACCGGTTTATCCGTGCCGGAGTCTGCGGACGGGTTTGCAGAAGCTGGTTGGGCATCGCCATCGCCATCGCTGTTGGAAGCTTGGCCGTCGTCGCCCGCACCGGTCGGGGCAACGGTAATGCGTTCGATACGCGGTTCGCTTGTCGCCTGCTCGCCTCGATTGCGCCGGGCAGGAGGCTTTTCAGCTTGCTGCTCCGTTGCCGCATCGGAGGCACCGTTGGCGTTGGTTGGTTCATCTGATGGCTGGCTTTGTACCGAGCGATCCCCATTATCGGCTGCAATTTCAGGCTGGGTATCTGCTGCGTCGACGTGACCGGGGCCGGTTGATTCGGGTTGAGGTTCGACGGGCGGAGTTCCATCATCGTCAGGCGTCGTTATTTCGATATTGCGGGCCTTGGCGGAAGCCGGCTTGCTGTCATCGCCGTGATCCTGACTGGCGCTGTCTTTGGATGCATCCGACTGGGCAGCAAGATCTTCTTCGCTGCTTTCAGTGGGGTTGCCGTCAGCGTCGACTGCACCTTCGGGGGCATCGTCGCGATTGCGAACGCGATTGCGGCGGCCACCTCGGCGGCCACGACGTCTCCTGCGGTTTGATGAGCGTTCCTCGCTGCCGTCTTGCTCGTCACCATCGGCTGTAACACCGTTGTGGCCGGTATCCTCGTCGTTGTCGGCTGTATCGTCGGCAGCATCGGTTGGCGTTTCAACAGCGGAATTCTCGGCGTTATCGTCATCTGTTGGTTGTTCTGCGGAACCGCGTTCGCCGTTGCGACGGCCGCCACGGCGGCGGCGTCGGCGGCGGGGACGGCTGCGTTCTTCACCGTCGCCTTCGCCATCTTCGTTGCTGCGGTCGCGGGTTCGCGCCGTGGTGCCTGCTTCCTCGTCTTTGTCGCCTTCAAATCCCCAATCGACGCTGACCGCATCGGCGCGGGCCGAGGCTGGTGCGGGTGCGGCTGCACCTTTCTCGATGGTGAAGTTTGCTCCGGCCATTTTGGCGGAGGATTCGATGGAGATGGGCATGCCGAGCCGCTTTTCCATATCGATCACGAAGTCGCGCTTGTTGTTGAGAATGTAGAGTGCGACTTCCGCAGTCGTGGAGGCGATGAGTGAGTGGCGGCCACCGGCCATGACGGTATCTTCGAGACCGCGAAGGACACCCAGGGCGACCGATTCAACGGACCGGATGATGCCGGTTCCCTGGCAGTGCTCGCATTGGGAGGTTGAGCCTTCCAACACGCCGGTGCGCAGGCGCTGGCGCGACATTTCCAACAGGCCGAACGGGCTGATGCGGCCGACCTGGATACGGGCCCGGTCAGCATGCAGGGCGTCGCGAATGCGTTTTTCGACATTGCGGTTGTTGCGCCGCTCTTCCATGTCGATGAAGTCGATGACGATGAGGCCGGCCAGGTCGCGCAGCTTCAACTGACGGGCGACCTCATCGGCGGCTTCAAGGTTGGTGTTGAGTGCGGTTTCCTCGATGGAAAACTCCCGCGTTGAACGGCCAGAGTTGACGTCGACTGCGACCAGCGCCTCGGTCTGGTTGATGACCAGGTAGCCGCCTGAGGGCAGGTGGACGTAGGGGCTGAACATCGCATTCAGTTGGCGCTCGATCCCGTAGCGTGTGTAGAGCGGTTCGGGCTCGGAATAGCAGGTAACGTTCTTGGCGTGGCTGGGCATCAGCATGCGCATGAAACTTTTCGCGCTGCGGTAGGCGGCATCGCCGGCAACGACGACCTGGTCGACGTCCTTATTGTAGAGGTCGCGGATCGAGCGCTTGATGAGGTCGCCTTCCTCGTAGACGAGGGCGGGGGCGGTCGATTCCAGGGTCAGTTCGCGGACGCTTTCCCACAGACGCAGGAGGTATTCGAAGTCGCGGCGAATTTCCTGTTTGGTGCGTGCGGCACCGGCTGTGCGAATGATCAGGCCCATGCCTTCGGGCACGTCCAGCTCATTGGCGATGGCCTTGAGGCGCTTGCGATCCTGCGGGTTGGTGATTTTGCGCGAGATGCCGCCACCGCGGGCGGTATTGGGCATCAGGACGGTATAGCGGCCGGCCAGCGACAGGTAGGTGGTGAGAGCGGCGCCTTTATTGCCGCGTTCTTCCTTGACGACCTGAATGAGCAGGACCTGGCGGCGCTTTACGACTTCCTGGATCTTGTAGCTGCGCCGTGAGCGGCGTGGACGGGCGGGGACTTCCTCCAAGGCGTCGTCCTTGCCGATGTGCTGGCCGTGATCGGCCTCTGCGTCGGCTGTCGTATCATTATCGCGGGACTTTGAACGCCGCGAGCGGCCGCGGCGGCGGCGGCTGGTGGTGTTGCGTCCGCTGGAGCGGCGGCCGCGAGGGGCATCGGCTTCTGTGGATTCGTCATCGGCATCGGCACTGGCGTCATCGCTGGCTTTTGCACTTGCAGGGGCGGAATCATCGGTTGCATCGATGGTGCCTGGAGCTTCGACAGCCTCAGCGGTTTCGCCGCCGGTGTCTTGCTTGTTCGATTGATCGTCAGTTGCTGTGTTGACGTCACCCTTCGGGTCTTTAGAAGCGGTTTGGTCAATAACGGTTTCGGCAGTCGCGCCAGCCGGCTGGTTGCCGTGTTCTGAAGTCACTCCATCCGGTGCGGCGTCAGGTTCTTTGGCAGATACAGGTGCCGATTGTGCGGGATCGTCGACCTGGTCTGGATTGGGTTCGTCGGATGGGTCTTCGGATACAGATGGATCGCGGACCATGGCTTGCGGCAACACCTTGGTGTCGTCGTCGCCATCTTGTTCACCGTCGCCGGGTTGGGGGGAATCGTTGCCCGGAGCGGTGCCGCTGTCGGCGTCGCTAGCGTCGTTGCCCGCCTCAAGAGGCGGGAGGTCGTCGGAGGCCGCTTCAGTTGTGCCGTCATCCTCCTCAGCCTGCTGATGAGAGGAGTGTTCGTCGTCCGACGCAGCGGCTTTCTGGGCTACTTCGTCCTCGACAGCTTCGGTATTGTGATCGTCCTGGCTGGCGTCAAGCGCGTCGGCGCCGTCGTCGTCCAGTTCGAGGCCGTCTTCATCCTCATCCCGGTCGTCGACTTCGCCGATCACTTCTACGTCTGATTCAGCGTCTTCGTCTGTGGCGACTTCTTCAACCGAGGCGTCGTCGACAAAGTCATCAGCGGAATCATCGCGTGCTTTGCTGGCACGCGCTTCTTCTTCGAGCAGGGCGAGGCGGTCTGCTACCGGGATCTGGTAGTAGTCGGGATGGATTTCGTTGAATGCGAGGAAGCCGTGACGATTTCCGCCGTAGTCGACGAAAGCCGCCTGGAGTGCCGGTTCAACCCGGGTAACTTTGGCTAGGTATATGTTCCCTCTTAGCTGTTTACGTGCAGCTGATTCGTAATCGAACTCCTCTACGCGGCCTGCGCGCAATACCACGACCCGGGTTTCCTCCGGGTGCGCGGCATCGATAAGCATTTTATTTTCAGACATCGATGCTGTTCCTCAGCGCGCCGAGTTGGTCTCGAGGCAAGGCAGGCCGGATAGTCAACGGCTGCCGTACGCCGCAAGGCGGCGCGCGCAGTTGAGATTTGTGATTGGAAGTTTGTGATGGCGGTTGCGGCGCTCGTCGGCGTGTTTCGGCGCGAATTGGCGCGCAGAGCCCGAAGCACTAGGTGCCTGCGGTCTTGTTTGCTGAATGACGAGCGTGCAGTGTTCATTTGCAGTGTTACTTTCAAGTGCGGATGGCGTGCCCTCAAGATTGTTTGAGGTCCAGCCAGCCGATCGTCCTTCCCATCAGGGAAGGTGCGTGGCGGATTCGCCACAGCAGGTCTCGCGAACACCGGTCTGGCGATCACGCGGGAGGACATTGAAGCCAAGCTTCGTCCAAATGACGCGAATCGCATCGGATTATCAATTAGTCCGCGTCCTTTGCCAGGCAACGCGGGAGATAAATCGAATGACGGCGAACAGGCCGTATCAACAGATCGCGCGATGAATCTTCGCCGCTTTCCCTGTCGAAACGATGACGCGTTCGAGCGAGCAGTGGTTGCCGGGAGAGGGGAGTTTGAACCCGCAACTCGTCAGCAAAAACATTTCCTGCCTCAACAAGGTTTAAGTGCTTGGCGTCGGACATGCAAGCGTCTCGCAGTCTTCCGCCGCCGACCAGAGTCGGTTGCAAGATCATCATGCCCGCGCATTAACAAGTGGTTAACGGTGGTCGCGGTCTGGTACACGTGGGGTAAGAAATTGTATGGTTGGCAGTGATTTGGGTGGGAAAGTACAACTTTTTTGAAGTCGTGGGGGCTTGGATTTGGTCAGCACATCGAGGCTTAGCAGGACGTTTGGGATCGCCGTTGCGGTTTTCCTGGCCATCGCAGGTGTCGCCAGCAGGCAAGCCATGGCCGGTGTGGTGGCGACCGAAGCGGTGGTTTCGGGAAACTCAAAGAAAACGGATTTCGCGCTGACGCTGTCGCAAGGCGTGACCGTCGAAGTCTTTACGCTGGCCAACCCCTATCGCGTCATCGTCGATATGCCCGACGTTTCCTTCAAGTTACCCAAAAGCGCGGGACGCAAGGCAACGGGGCTGATTTCGGCCTATCGCTATGGTCTATTCGCGGCCAGGAAGGCGCGTGTTGTTATCGACACAGTGTCTCCGGTCAGCATCGAGAAGGCGGCGATGCGGGCCACCGGGTCGGGCTCGGTAAAACTTGAATTGTCGTTGAAGGCGATTGATGCAGCGGCCTTTGGGGCCGGTACGGGTGCGCAAAGACAGGTATCGCGCAAGACCGCGGCGGCGACCCGGCCGCACTCCAGGCTCCCGCGTGCAGGCCGGAAGTCGAAGCCGGTGGTCGTGATCGATCCAGGGCATGGTGGGATCGATCCTGGAGCGCTAGGCGCGCGCAATGTTTACGAAAAGAATGTGGTTCTGGCGGTCGCCAAGGTCGTGGCGGCCGAACTGGCGAAAAATGGCAAGGTCGCCGTTAAGCTGACCAGAAGCAGCGATGTGTTCGTCTCCCTGGACAAGCGGTTGGAGTTCTCGGAGGCCAATAACGCGGATCTGTTCGTTTCTCTGCATGCCGATGCAATCGCCGACAAGCGCTTTGTCGCACAGGTGCAGGGGGCGACGGTTTATACGCTTTCCGAGCGGGCTTCCGACGAACTGGCAAGGCGGATGGCCGAACGCGAGAACAGCGCCGATGCAATTGCAGGGCTGGAGAGCCTGGATCAGGACGACACCGGAGATGTGCGCGATATCCTGATCGATCTGGTGAAGCGGGAGACGGCCAACTTTTCGACAGACTTTTCCAACGTTCTGGTGCGTAGATTGAAACAGAGCGCGCGGCTATCGAACAAGCCGCAGCGCTCGGCGGCGTTCAAGGTGCTGAAGCAGGCCGGGACGCCATCGGTCCTGGTGGAACTGGGGTATCTGAGCAATCGTGACGACGAAAAGCGGCTTTCGTCGGCCAAGTGGCGGCGCAAGGTTGCCAAATCCATCGCCAAGGCGATTCAGGGTTATTTCGATCGGCATACGGCGATGGCGCGATAACACTTGGTATTCCGAGGCTGAAGGTGCATCGGGTGCGGCTCAAGCGGACATCGGTGAGCGCGCTTTCGGCAACCTCGCGTCATGAGTCGGGGAGAAGATGCAATCGGTTAAGCATTTCGGGGATCGAGTCGGTTACAACTTGAGGGTATGTGCGGAAGTGTACGGAAAGTGACTGTTGCAATGCGGTGGCTGAAATTCGAAATTGTTACCCATTGCAAAGATGTTAACCGACCGTGGGCAAAGCGCTGATATGCCAGGGGGGCAAAGCGTACGACGACGTGATGCCACATTGCACACTTAGTCATTAGCCTCCATTCGGAGGGTTTGTTGCAGTGCGGTAACGCGATAGAAGCATTGCACCAGCAGCATTGATGTCGTCTGAAACCAAGCGCCGAGGGCTGATGAGAGCGCCGATCCAACCTCCACCGAAGAAGAAACCCAAGAAGCGGCGGAAACGCAGCCTGCTTTTGGGCTTTCTTGGATTTGGTTTCGCCGCCGCGGTGGTTTTGTTCGTGGTTGGCTCGGCGGTTGCCGGCTACATGCTGATGCGCGCTTCCGAAGATCTGCCCAATTATGAGAAATTGGCTGAATATTCACCGCCAGTGATGACGCGCATCCATGCCAATGATGGTTCATTGATCGCCGAGTATGCGCGCGAACGGCGAATTTTCGTGCCGATCAATACGGTGCCCAAGGTGGTTATCGCAGCCTTTCTTTCGGCTGAAGACAAGCGCTTCTACGAACATGGCGGGCTGGATTTTCAGGGAATCGCCCGTGCTGTGTTCAAGCTGGTTCTCGACAAGGCCCAGGGGCGGCGCGCGCGGGTTCAAGGTGCCTCGACAATCACCCAGCAGGTCGCAAAGAACTTCCTGTTGACCAGCGACCGCACGCTTGACCGCAAACTGAAGGAAGCGATCCTGGCCATCAGGATTGAGCGAACGTTCTCCAAGGACAAGATCCTGGAGCTGTATCTCAACGAGATTTATTTCGGCATCGGCTCTTATGGCGTTGCGGCAGCAGGGCTCAATTATTTCGACAAAGAGCTCAAGGATCTGACCATCGAGGAGGCTGCCTATCTGGCGGCACTGCCCAAGGCTCCCAACAACTATCACCCGCGTAAGCATACTGAAAAGGCGTTGATCCGGCGCAACTGGATCATCGGGCAGATGTACCAGAACGGGTATATCACCAAGGAAGAAGCCGAGCAGGCGCGGGCAAAGCCAATTGGCGACAATATCCGCTCGTTTGGAACCCAAATCCTGGCTGCGGACTTCTTTGCCGAAGAAGTGCGCAGGGCCTTGCTGGCGCAATATGGCGAGCAGGATTTGTATGGCGGCGGAATGTCGGTGCGCACAACGCTTGATCCCAAGTTGCAGCACTATGCCCGCAAGGCCTTGATCGACGGGCTGGTGACGTTTGACAGGCGCAAAGGGTGGCGGGGGCCGCACGGAAAAATTGATATCGCAGGCGATTGGGGCGCGACGCTGTATAAGGTCGAAGCGCCTGGCGATCTGCACCCCTGGAAACTGGGGGTTGTGCTCAGCTCTGAAGCGGATACGGCGGTGGTTGGCCTGAAGCCGCGAAAGGGCGGCGATGGCAAGCTTATCGAAAAGCGCGAAGCGGTGCAGTTGCAGCTCAAGCATGTGAACTGGGCCAAGAAGGTCGGTGGCGGCAAAAAGCCCAAGCAGGTTAGCGATGTTCTTTCGCCAGGCGACGTTGTTTTCGTTTCGCCGGTCGATCCGCTCGACCCGACGGGCGCCTGGGAATTGATGCAGATCCCGGAAGTGGGCGGCGGTATCGTTGCCATGGACCCGCATACAGGCCGCGTTTTGGCGGTTGTGGGTGGCTTCTCGTTCGACATTTCGCAGTTTGACAGGGCGATCCAAGCCAAGCGGCAGCCGGGCTCGTCGTTCAAGCCGTTCGTTTATGCTGCGGCTCTTGATAATGGGTACAAGCCGACCAGTATCGTGCTTGATGCACCGATCGAGATCGAGCAGGGGCCGGGCCAGGACGTCTGGAAGCCGGAAAACTACAACAAGAGCAAATCGTATGGTCCAACGACGCTTCGGATCGGTATCGAGAAATCGCGAAACCAGATGACAGTGCGGCTGGCCCAGGACATGGGAATGCCGCTGATTACCGAATACGCCAAACGGTTCGGCATCTATGACGATCTGCTGCCGGTCTTGTCGATGTCTCTTGGTGCCGGCGAGACCACGCTTTTGCGGATGGCTACGGCCTACTGTATCCTGGCAAATGGCGGAAAGCGGGTTTATCCGACGTTGATCGATCGCATCCAGGACCGCTGGGGGAAATCGATATGGCGGCATGATCAGCGTACTTGCGAGGGCTGCAAAGCGGAGAGCTGGGCAGGGCAGGAGGAACCTGAAATTCCCGATGACCGGCGTCAGATCATCGATCCACATACCTCTTATCAGATGACCTCGATTTTGCAGGGCGTGGTCCAGCGCGGAACTGCGCGCAGCTTGAAAAAGCTTGGGATTCCTCTTGCTGGCAAGACGGGAACGACAAACGAGGAAAAAGACGCCTGGTTTGTGGGGTATGCGCCAGACCTCGTTGTCGGTGTGTTTGTTGGCTACGATACGCCCCGGCCGATGGGCAAAGGCATGACGGGCGGGCAGGTCTCAGCTCCGATTTTCGGCGAATTCGTCAAGATGGCAATGCAGGGCAAGCCCGTGACGCCGTTCCGGCAACCGCCGGGGATCAAGCTGGTGCGGGTTAACTCCAAGACCGGCCTTCGGGCTACTCCGGGCGATAAGACGGCGATCATGGAAGCCTACAAGCCGTTCGAAGGGCCTGATGATGAATACTCCGTCATCGGTCTGCAGGGCGGCGACGGGGATGCCTTTACCAATCAGGGTGCTGCTTCGTCGTCTTCGACTTCGTCATCCTACAGCCGGGCCGAGCGGCCACCAGTCGGCAACGTGGGTACGGGAAGCGGCGGGTTGTGGTAGGCAGCGTCGTTGCGATTTGAGGCCAGCGATTTTGGCGGTGGTTGTTAGTCATCATTAGTTTGCGGATTTTCCACCCACCTGACCATGGCTTTGCCCTCGCCAGGTTCATCTGGCCAGCGCTGGCCCGCCAGGCGTCCGGCGAAGTCGTGGGTGATGTCCCAATAAATTTCTGTGTCCAGCTCCATCCCGTTTTTGGTCAGGCCAAATCCGTCGGCTGTAATTAACCATTCGATGTTTGCGAGCACCTCGTGGATGGCCTCCTGGCGCTCCTTTGAGAGGAGTTGGGCAACGTAGAGACGTTGATCCGTGTCGAGCGATTCGACGAAGCGGTTGAAGCGTTCGTTTTCCTTGCGGGGCTTGGAAAGAATATCCCGACCTACCGGCAATCTGCCGTTGGTTGAGACCCAATGGCCGTAAAATCCTGGCTTGCATGCAGTTTCGACGGCTTGGTCTATGAAATCCTTGTAGGCCTGGGCGGCTTGGGTGCCGGCGCTATGGTCCTGTGAGGCCATCTTGTCTCCTTTGGTTTACACAAGTCTGTTGCAGCTTTATATCCCTGCTAGATTCCCAGATACCGCTTAGAATGAGGCATGAGATGCGCGCTGAGTCGCAGAAAAACGTCGATTCCATCAAGGAGGCCATGGCCCTCCTGAGGAGGCATCTTTGACTGGGATACCGCCAAGGCCCGGTTGGAAGAGCTGAACGCGCAAGCCGAGGACCCCGCCTTCTGGAGCGACCAGAAAAAGGCGCAGAAGGTGATGCGCGAACGCCAATCCCTGGAGCGGGCGATCAATAGCTACGAAAGCCTTGAGCGGGATCTGGAAGATTGCGTCACTCTGATTGAGCTTGGGGAGGCCGAAGGTGACCCCGATACGGTTGCCGAGGGCGAAACGCAGCTTAACGTGCTGGAAAAGGACGCGCAGCGGCGTTCGGTTCAGGCGCTGCTGTCAGGTGAAGCCGACGGCAACGATACGTTTGTTGAGATCCACGCCGGCGCCGGGGGGACGGAAAGCCAGGACTGGGCGCAGATGTTGACGCGGATGTACTCGCGCTGGGCGGAAAAGGCTGGCTACCGGGTGAGCCTGATCGAGGAGAGCCCCGGGGAAGAAGCGGGCATCAAGTCGGCAACGCTGGAGATCAAGGGCGAAGATGCCTACGGCTGGTTGAAAACGGAATCTGGTGTGCACCGGCTGGTGCGGATTTCGCCATATGATTCCAATGCGCGCCGCCACACCAGCTTTGCTTCCGTCTGGGTGTTCCCGGTTGTCGATGACGACATCGACATCGAGATCAACGAGAGCGAATGCCGGATTGACACCTACCGTGCCTCAGGGGCTGGCGGGCAGCACGTCAACACCACCGACTCGGCTGTGCGGATCACCCACGTCCCAACCGGCATAGTTGCAGCAAGCCAGCAGGAGCGTTCGCAGATCAAGAACAGGGCGATTGCCTGGGCAATGCTGAAGTCGCGGCTTTACGAGCGTGAGTTGAAGATCCGCGAGGACAAGGCCAACGCGGAAGCCGCTTCAAAGACGGAAATCGGCTGGGGGCACCAGATCCGATCCTATGTTCTGCAACCCTATCAATTGGTGAAGGACTTGCGAACTGGCGCACAGAGCACCGATCCGCAGGGGGTTCTCGACGGCGACATCGACCAGTTTACCGAAGCCGCCCTCGCCCAACGGGTAACGGGGGCGAGCGTTGAGGTTGAGGATGTGGAGTAGGCTGGTGAGTCGTGGGTCGTTGTTGGTGATATTGCTGACGGTCGCGCACCCGTGCTGGTTCATCAATCGGTCAATGTGTGCTTGAGCAGAATGGGGATCGCGGCCTACACTTGACGGGACGCGCCCGAACACATCTGCCAAGGTAGTGCCATGACCGAAAATCCCGCTTTTGACTTCAGCCTGCTGGCCCAAGGCGACATTCCCCATAAGAAATATGCCGAGGGCGACAAGATCTTTCTGGCCGGCGCCGATGGTTCGCAGATGTTTATCGTGTGCTCGGGCCGGGTCTCGATAAAGGCGGCGGGCATGGTGCTTGAAAATGTCGGACCTGGCGGGTTATTCGGCGAAATGGCGCTGATCGATGGCAGCCCGCGCAGCGCTACGGCAATCGCCGCCGAGCCGTGCGAAATTGCGGTGGTCGGGCAGCAGGACTTTCTAAACCTCGTGGGGCGCAGCCCGGAGTTCGCTCTGACGGTGATGCAGCTCATGGCAAAGCGAATTCGGCGCACGAATGAGAGCTTGTGAGGTTTTGGGGTCCACACTTCCTTTGCTCAACACCGCGCAAGCTTGTGTTGACGACCTAGAGTCGTGTGGAGCTGGATTCCAAGATACGGTGTGTGTTTACGGGGCATATTTGGTGGCGTACGACCCTGCGAAGTTGATCGCCTTAAATGGCCAACAATCGCGGGTTGCTGGATACATTTCGTCCCCCTTCTACGTCATGGCCGAGAAGTCGACGATCCACGCAAGGCGCTGAATTCGCTGTTGTTTTCTATGTTCTCTAAGGTTGAAAGAGAGGCCGGTGCGGGCGGTATCAAGGAGGGCTGGCCCCAGTGTCCTTGAAGCTTGCATGGATCCTCACCTTCGTGAGGATGACGTTGGTGGGTGAGGTGTTTTTGGCGGCGCTTCGGATGCCCATCGCCGCTGCGCGGCGACATCCGCGCCCCGACACCTTGTGCACGGCCAGCGAATACCCCGTGGCGGCCTTATGGATCGAGACTTTCGCGCCAAACTCTCGTTTCCCGACATCCGGCGCCGTGCGGTTCCCCGAATTGGCTGGGGAGTTTTTCCGAGAGCGCGGAATGGCGCAATTCATTGCGCCCTACCGTCGACGTTTGATGTAGAAAGGCGCAATTCATTGCATCCGGTTGACGTTTAAGGTAGGGCGCAACGCGTTGCGCCGGTCACACGCTGCAATCACACAGTCGGTAAATTTGTGGTTCGTTGCGCAAGGATGACGCGTTGGGCGCGGCGTGGTAGGTGGCTGTTTCCTTTTCTTCCCGGATCGCTATTCACATGACGCTGACCGTTCCCAAGACTTATAACCTGATCGAAAGCACCGGCTTTGCCGGTTACGAGCTGTTGGATTCTGGTCATGGGCGGAAGCTTGAGCGCTTTGGTGACATCATCGTCGACCGGCCTGAGGGCCAGGCGATTTGGCAGCCCAGGTTGCCAAAGGAACGCTGGGGCAAAGCGCATGCGGTGTTCTCGGCTTCCGGAGAGGATGAGGAAAAGGGCAAGTGGCGCATCGATCGCAAGGTTCCAGATAGCTGGCCGGTCGATATTGATGGTGTGAAAATGCTCTGCCGCCTGCAGGGCCTTTGGCACCTGGGGTTGTTTCCCGAACAGATGCCGCATTGGCAATGGATGCTGGAGAAAATTGCCGCTGCCAAGGCTGCCGGTGTCGAGCGCCCGCGCGTTTTGAACCTGTTTGGTTATACGGGAGCTGCCTCATTGCTGGCAGCGGCGGCGGGTGCCGAAGTCGTTCACGTCGACGCCTCCAAGAAGGCAATCCAATGGGCGCGTGAAAATCAGTCGGCATCAAAGCTTGAGGCGGCGCCGGTCCGCTGGATGCTGGATGATGCGCGCAAGTTTACAGCCCGCGAAGTGCGCCGTGAGCGCGACTATCACATCTTGCTGGTCGATCCACCGAAGTTCGGGCGCGGGCCCAAGAATGAGACCTGGGATCTGTTCGCCGACGTGCCCGGTTTGATGGAGGATTGTGCGAAGCTCGCTGCCCGGCGGCATGCCGCGATGGTGCTGACGGTTTATGCAATCCGGGCCTCGGGTTTTTCGTTTGCCGAACTGGTGGCGGAGAAATTTGCTCATGCGGGCGGCAAAATGGATGTCGGTGAATTGGCGATCCGCTCCAGGGACGGGCGGGCGGTTGTGCCGACGTCACTGTTCGTGAGGTGGTCGGGCAATGCGTGATCGACCGAGCCGCTCCAGACCTCAATCCGTCAAGCCGATTGCCAGTTTGCAAAACGACCGGGTGAAGGCGATCCGTGCGCTCGACATGCGCAAGGTCAGGCGGGAAAAGGGACTGTTTGTTGCCGAGGGGGCATCAGTATTGATCAGTGCGAGAGAGGCGGGCTGGGTTCCTGAGTCGCTCGTCTATGAGCCGAAAGGGGCTTCGAGCCCGCTGGTGCGCGGGCTGATCGATGAAGCGTTGAAAGCTGGCGTTGAAGTTCTCGAAGTGACGCCTGCGGTGTTGGCAAAGGTTTCGTCGAAGGAAAATCCGCAAGCGGTTCTGGGGGTATTCAAGCAGCGCTTTGCCGGCGTGCCGCTGGTAGGCGGGGTTGCGCAAGAGGCGGTCTGGCTGGTGCTGGAAGCGGTTCGCGATCCGGGCAATCTGGGCACCATCATGCGGACCGTCGATGCGGTGGGTGCGGCGGGGATTATCCTGGTTGGGGACTGCTGCGATCCTTATTCGCGCGAGTGCATTCGGGCAACGATGGGTTCGGTGTTTGCAGTGCCGCTCGTCAAGATGGCGGTCGAAGATTTCGTTGAGTGGCAGGCTGCATGGAGGGGCGATGTTGTCGGCCTGCACCTGTCGGGGGCTGAGGATTTTCGCACGCCAGACTATCGCGAACCCGTGTTGGTGTTGATGGGCAGCGAGGGACCGGGCTTGAGTGATGAGCTTACCGCTGCCTGCTCGCGCCGGGTGAAGATACCAATGGCGGGGCGTCTTGATTCTCTCAACCTTGCGGTCGCCACGGCGTTGACGCTCTATCAAATTCGCGGGCCGCATCTGAGCCTTTGAGCCTTGAGCCAATGAACCTTTGAACCTATCGGGCTGACGGCCCGAGGCGAAACCTGAGAGTGCCCGAACGCCATGCGCATTGAATATCACCGCACGCTGATTGCCGATCACGTTCGCAACGAGGTTCTGTTTGAAGCGCTTAAGGCGGTGATCGTGCCCGGCCAAACGACGGTTGCCGACATCGGCGCGGGGACGGGTCTTTTGGGGTTGATGGCGGCCAAGCTGGGGGCGAAAGAGGTTTATCTTTATGAGACGGCGGAGGTCAGTGGCGTTGCCGAAGCGGTGATCGAGGCGAGCGGGTTTGAGAACTGCTTTCTGATGCCGTGCCACTCCATGGAGATGCACGAGCCGCCAACAGTCGATGTGATCATCTCCGAGACGCTGGGCAACTACGCGTTTGAAGAGGACATGATTGCGACGCTGAATGATGCGCGGGGGCGTTTTCTGAGACCAGGCGGGGTTATTCTGCCGCGCGCCGTTCGCCAATTTGCTGCGCCGGTTGTCGGGCCGCGTTTGGACGGAGAACTGCGCGCATGGGCAGCAACAGGTGAGCGTTACGGGCTGGACTTATCGGTGCCGCTGGCAATGAGCATGAACAATGCGTATGTCCGGCGCATAGAGCCTCAAGAATTGCTGGCTGCCGAAGGAAAAATCTGGGACCGGATCGACTTGTCTGTCGATGGCGACGCAAACCGAAGTGGGCGTGCCGATTGGGCTGTTGATGCCCCAACGAGGGTATATGGATTTGCGGTGTGGTGGGAGGCTGAGTTTGGCGAGGGGCTGTCGTTATCGACGGGACCTGAAGCTGCGGCGACGCATTGGGAACAATTGTACTTTCCCTTGGCGGAGCCTGTGCGGGCTGATGAGGGGAAGAGCATTCGGCTGGAACTTCAATCGCAAAGCTCGCCGGATACAGGAACGCATCTTTCCTGGTGCGGATCGCTCATCTCCGGGGAGGGCGAGGTTGTCGCCCGTCAGGAGATGGATTTGGACCGGGGCTATTTGCCGTGATGCGCGGTGGCTGTGCCGGTCCTTTGCTATTGTGAGCTGTGGGTGACCCATTGCAGTCGTGGTGGCGGTGGTTGCCTGGGTGTCCTGGCAGTGGTGGGGGCTTTCATAGTTGCCGGGCCGTGGGGCTTGGCTGATGCCGGGGTCAGCGTTGCGGTTCGGTCGGCGAATGCCTTGGGTGGATTGAAGCCGCTTGGCATTCCAAACAGGATGACCGCGACGATTGAGATTATGAAGCCGGTGACCAGGAGAGTGATGGCGACAGATGCGGCTTTGCGGACAAATGACGCGCGGTGGGAGCGGCCTGCCGACTTGATCCACGGTGTTTCCGGCCGGGGGCCTAGTCCGCGGTTGCGGGTTGCGGTGGTTGGCGGCGTGCTTTCGTCTGGCAATGGGGAGGCCCGCGTTTCAGCACCATGCGCGTGGGGCGCCGGTGTGATGCCGACAACTTCGGTCTTGGCAGTTTCCGAAAGATGAAGCGGCTCGTCGATGTCGTAGTCGTCTGGTGCGGCCTGCTTGGGGGGGCTGTGTTTGGGATTGCGGGCAAGCAGAACGGCCAATTCGCGTTCCAGGCGCAGCTCGGTTTTGGAAACGTCGGCGCCATCGGCGGCCAAGCCTGTTTCATCTTCGCCGGGCAACGGCGGCGGTTTGGCCTTCTTGCGGCTGTTGCCTTTGAAAATATCTAAAATCATGGCCGATAATCCCCGCCCGCGACGCGCGCGCAGATCATCGTTCGCTGGCAATGCCGCGATTGGACTGCTGGAGTACGCATACACCCTCCTTAGCCCCTAGCCCGCCGCTACTCAGGCTACCCCGTTTATCAATTCGACCTGGATCAGGCAGACGCATTGGACGAAGCGCACACACCAACTTCATTTTCCAATGCCGACCTACTGCAAGCATCCGGACGGCCGAACCCCGTCAGCCGTCGGATGATAGTATAATGCACGTGGTCATTTGGCAACAGCCTACTTGTACTTTAGAGCAATTGCGCAAGAGGCGACGTTTTGCACCGAAAATCTGCAATGGCGTTGAGGGCGTTTTCGGCTATGTATCCTGTTTCGCATGGGATGCGTTGAAACGGGAATTAAGGAGATGCGGTCATGATGATGCTTGTTGTCGGGTTGGTGGTGTTTTTTACGATTCACCTCATTCCGACTACTCCGGCGCTGCGAAGCGGATTGGTCGAGCGCTACGGGGAAGGCGCCTATAAGATTGCTTTCTCGGTTGCTTCACTGATTGCCTTCGTCGTGATCGTGATAGGGTATCACAAGATGCAGTTGACGCTGGGCTCCAAGAACCCGGTCTTGTTCGAGGCACCGACCTGGAGCCGGCATCTGGCGATGGTTCTGATGATCCCCGCATTCATCTTTCTGGTGGCTGCCTATGTCCCCTCGCGGATCAAGGCGGCGCTGAAACACCCGATGCTGGTGGCGGTGAAGATCTGGGCGCTGGCGCACCTGTTGGCGAATGGAGATGCGGCTTCGCTGGTGTTGTTCAGCTCGTTCCTGGCGTTTGCGGTCTACGACCGGATTTCGCTGAAAAAGCGCGGTGAAGCCGGCGGAGTTGCGGGGGACACGCCTGTTATGAACGATATCATTGTTGTTGTGGCCGGATTGGCTCTTTACGCGGCGATGGTCTCGTTTGGACACCAGTATCTGATCGGTGTGCCGATCGTGGGCTGACAAGTCGAAGGCGGCTGGCGTGCTGTTCAGACCCAGTCTTTGGCGATGGATTGTTTCGTGATGCGGGGCAGCTCGGACTTGATATTCTGCCAGACTTGATCGGCCGCCTTGATGCGTTCGGCATCGGTTTTGGGTAGGCGATCGCGCCAGCCGTAGCGCTTGCGCTGGGCATAGAACCGGTACTTGTGTTCCTTGTCGAGAAATTCTCCGGCACCCCGCTCAATGGCGCCTTCCATGGGGAAGAAATAGATCTCGGTGTATCCGCGCATCGTCGGCATGGTGCGGTTTTTGCCTTGCTCATACCAATACTGCAGGAGCTGGTCCTGAAACCGAGCCTGGACCGAGTGGAACCACAACACGTGGGTGCCATCGGGGCTCCAATCATCCCCAGTGACGTGGAGTTGGCCATTCTTGAATTCAACGGTGAGTAGTCCGTAGAACACCAGTTCCTTGGAGTCGTTGTCGATGACGACGAGGGGCCAATGCCCCTCGATATGTTCGCGGCCTGACAACATGCGGCGCAGGAACGGTGAGAACACCGGTATGCCGCCGATGATAATGCGGGCTAAGCGGTCGGATTGGCGCAGCAGGATCGCGATTATGGGAATGATCGACAACTTGAGGGCGGGGTAGTCGCTCAGGTAGGGGATGTCCTTGATGTAGTCTTTCAGTAGGTCATCGCTGGTCAGCATGAGGAAGCAAAGTCCGGCAACGGCGGAATGGACCAGATAGTTTATGGCAGAGTATCGGTGCTGCATGGGTGCCGGGCGCTGGTGGATTGAGATATCGGTGGGTTACGGGTCCCATCAATCGAATAGGGCAGCCCTGTTTCCAAAGCCGCCCCAGTCGTTTTCATTGTCGGTTGTCGCTACCCCTTATTAGCGCGTGGTGACGATCAGGTCTGTGTGCTTGCCGGTTTCATAGCTCTTGCGCTCGTCGGAGATGATGATCGTCGAACCCGGCTTGATGTGTTCGGCCAATGCTTCAACGACTTCAGGCGGAATTTTAACCCGGCTCAGGGCATTGGCTGGTGTCTGTGCGGGCCAATTCGGATTTGCCGGCTGGATTACTTTCCGGCGGTTCCTTTTCGAGCGGCGGGAGCGTTTCGAGCGTCGGAGTTTTGCGTACTTCTTGGCCGCTGTGACACTTCTCCAGGTCAAATCGGACCCATCGGGTGTGTAGCCGGTGGCCTGGAAAACGTGGGTGCCAAGCGGGGCGTCAGGCTGTTCGAATTCGATGTCGGCCTGCATGACCGGATCGTAGCCCTGGCGCACGTAGAGCTTGTTTGAGTGCTTGGAGAGCAGCACCGTAATTGGCCGCTGGCGGCGCTCGAATGCCTTCTTGGCCTGCTTCAGACCCTTGCGCGCACCAACCAATGCTGTCTGAGCGGTGGCGTAGCGCTCTTTCAGCGTGTCGCGGCGGGTCTTGGCCGCATCGATTGCGGCCTGGCGATCGGCCACCAGTTTGTCGAATTGGGCTTTATCGGCGAGCGCCAGATCACGTTCGGCTATATGGCGAAGGGCCTCGGCTTCAAGGGCATCTTCCTCTTGCCCGGCTGCGGCCAGTTCAACATCATCGCTCAGGCTGCCTGCGCGCAAGAGAAGATCGCGGAAGTTGCGCTGGGCTGTGCGGACCCCCGATTTGGCGGCTTTCAGGCGGCGCTCGATTTCGCGGGTTTCGGGCAGTAGCACCTGTTGAGCCTTAAAGGCCTGCTTCAATTTGAGGTTGGCCAATTTAAGCTTCTCACCGGCGTCCTTGTGCCATTCGTCGGCTTTTTCAACGGTTGCTTCCAGCCGCTTGATTTCGCGCTCGCGGAAGGCAGCGACGGCGGCACGCGTGCGTTTGATGCCGTCAGGCAGCCCGAATTTTTCAGAAGCATTTGCAGGCGAGACGCCCAGCAGCATGTTGCCGGCACGGGTGGCGTTGCTGGTGCCGGAATTGGAATCGGCCTCTTCGAATTGATCGCCAACGGCGTCAGGGTCGCCGGGCGGCAGCGGTTTCAGGAGTTTTGCATGGGAAAACGAAACCGGCGTGTAGTCGTTATGAGCGACGATGACGCGGCCGCCCATCTCGGTCATCGAGAACAGCTTTTTGGAGAAGCTGTAGGGCAGGCGGATGCAGCCGTGAGAGGCCGGATAGCCGGGAAGGTGGCCGGCGTGCATTGCAATTCCCGACCAGGTGATGCGCTGCATGTTGGGCATCGCAGCGCCGTGGTAGATATTGGAGTAGTGGCGGCGGCGTTTTTGCAGGATCGAGAAGACGCCGGTCGGGGTTCTGTTGCCTGGCCGTCCTGAAGAAATACGCGATGAGGCGACGCGGCCGTTGTTGTCATAGACGTTGATGCGCTGGCGCTTCAGGGAAATGACGATCGTCAGGGGGCCGGCGGTTTGCCTGATGGGCTCGGCGGCTTTGCGGCTACGCTTGCGGGCGTCGGCCGGCGAAGAAATACTGGCGACGGCAATGGCGAAAACGCTAAGGAAAGCAACTGTTGTCGCAAGTGTTTTTGATAGAACGCCATGGCGGCCAACTAATCGATACGTCATATTCATTTCACCCGTACTACTTCATGTTCCCACTTCGATAGTCGATCCTTCGCCGCCGCTGTGGAATACTTTGCCTAATCTTCACACCGTGCCTTATGCGCTTGCTCATGAACGCTGGTATTCCACGCCGTTGCTTTGCCTTAGGCGACGTGGACGCATACGGCTTATTGGGGTCGGGGCGGAAGCTACCGGAAAACGGTTAAGCGGTGATTGAACTAAGGTTCATTTTGGTTACCAGAGGGATGGCAGTTGATGCAACTGACGACGGTGTGATTAGGGAGTGTTGTGAGGTTCGCTGTTGCCGGGGATCAACGCCTCATTGGGGCGGGGGACGAAGGCTGGCCGGCCGTGGTCGGAAACATTGCGTGTAACTATCTGGTTGCGTTGGGAAATCGAGGGACGGTTGGCACCTGGCCACCGGCCGGTGTAGGGTCGCTGCGAATAACGCGGCGGGCTGGTCAAGATTTCCAGCTTTTTGCTGCAACCCTAACTGCTTAGCAGGAGCATCCACGACCTCAATGTCTTCGCAATCGACCCCGGGCGGAGCCCCGGTTAAACGGCTCATGGCGCCCGATATCACGGCCAAAAAGGGCGTGCAGCCGATCGTCTCACTTACTTCCTACCACGCACATACGGCGGCCATTGCCGACAAATACTGCGATTTTCTCCTGGTTGGCGACAGCCTGGGGATGGTGATGCATGGGTTCGAGACGACCGTGCCGGTGACCCTCGACTTGATGATCATGCACGGCAAGGCGGTGGTTCGCGGGGCAAAGCGGTCGCTGGTTGTGGTCGACATGCCGTTTGGGTCGTATGAGGAAAGCCCGTCGGTGGCCTTCCGCAATGCTGCCCGCGTCATGAAGGAGACCGACTGCGGGGCGGTCAAGCTGGAAGGCGGGCGGCATATGGCCGAAACAATTTCCTACCTGGTGAAGCGCGGCATCCCGGTTATGGCCCACATCGGGCTGACACCCCAGTCGATCAACGTCCTGGGTGGCTTCAAGGCACAGGGCCGCGAAGAAGAGCAGTGGGCGGCGATTGAAGAGGATGCCAGGGCGGTGTCAGATGCCGGGGCGTTTTCGGTGGTCCTGGAAGCCATGGCGGAACCGCTGGCCGAACGCATCACCAAGGCGATTCCCATTCCGACGATCGGAATTGGGGCGTCTGCAGCCTGTGACGGTCAAATCCTGGTGATGGAGGATATGCTTGGTTTGTCGCCGCGCGTGCCCAAGTTCGTCAAGGAATTCGGGGATATCGGTACAGCGATCGAGCGTGCAATTGCAGGTTATGCCGAGGAAGTTCTGGAGCGCACATTCCCGCAGGTGGAACATACCTATGCGATGAAGCAAGGCGTTGAAGCAACAGCTAAAAAAGTTGCCAGTAAGAGCGGGTCTGGCGGCAGGGCAGGTAAGCCTGCCAGTCGTCGGAAATGAGGACATTGGCTAAATGTCTGCCCATGGGTGCGGGTTCAGGCAAGCGGTCTGTGTGCATTTGCACCGTTGCTTTGAAGCTGCAAGGCGTTATCAATCACGCAAATGAGCCGTTCGCGCGTTGGGCTGGGGCAAAGCGAAGTTTGCCTGGTCTGGCGCTTTGCGGACAAATGAGCCGCGCCGACTTTTGATCGGTGGGCTATCAAAATCAAAACAAAGATTAAGAACCGGCATGGTCGACAGCAACGAAAGCTTCCTCAGGGAAGTCAAAGAAGAAATGGAACGCGAGCGCCTGGAGAATCTCTGGAAGCGCTACGGTACTTTGGTCATAGGTGCGGGCGTCGTTCTGGTGGCGGCGGTGGCCGGCCTTCAGATCTGGACGTCGATGGCCAAGTCAGCGGCTGAAAAGGCGGGGTCGCAATATCAGGCCGCGCTCGATTCAGTGTTCGACAAAAAGCTCGACGATGCGGCCAGTGCGTTTGAAACGCTGAGTAAATCGGCGCCCGATGGCTATGGATCGCTGGCGCAATTGCAGCTTGCCGCCACCCATATGGAGCAGGATAAACCTGCCGAGGCGCTGAAGGTTTTCGAAGCGCTGGCCACGAGCAGCACTGCCGATAAGCTGTTTAAGGACTTTGCTTCTTTGCAGGCGGCTGCGCTGAGAGTTGGGGATGGCGACTGGACCGAAATCAAGAATCGTCTCAACGATCTTACAAAAGACGCGAATCCATGGCGATACAATGCACAAGAGCTTTTGGGCGTTGCGGCGCTGAAGGCGGGTAAGCTGTCGGAAGCACGCGAAGCATTCGAGAAGCTGCTGGGCGATTCCAACGTTCCGCCAGGTATGCGGCAGCGGGCCAGCTTGAGAATGACCCAGATCCTGGCCCGCGAGGGCAGCGTGTCAGATTCAGGAGCCGATGCGGGGGCTGACAGCAAGGCTGGCGATCAGGCTGGGGCCGGGGACGGTTCGAAAGCTGGTGGAGACGTTAAGTCCGCGGCCGGTGACAAGGCCGAGGCGGAGGCGAAGACCAAGGGCGAGGCTGACAGCAAGGCAGCGTCTGAGACCAAGGCCGCCACGAAAGTTGAGAGTGGCACAGCGGATGCCAAGACCGAGGTCAAGAAGTAGGCCATCGGATATCTTAAGGCGGGAGCTGTTGAATTTGGGGGAAACTGAAATGAGCATGGCAATGACCCCTTCTGGAGCCAGCCGGGCCGAGCGCAAGCTGGGAGATGGCACTGGCGTTGGGAAGCAGCGGGCGCGCAATTTCGGCAAATTGCTCGGGCTTGCCGGGACGCTTTCGCTAAGCGTGCTGATTGCCGGGTGTGCGGACAGCCTGCCCAGCCTGCCGAAGATGAGCCAGCTCAATCCGTTTGCCGAAAAGCAGCAGCCATTGCCAGGGCGTCGTCGCTCCGTATTGCAACTGAATGAAAAAAAGCAACCCGATCTGGCGGCTGCCGATAAGCCGATTGTGTTGCCTGCACCCGTTGTCAATGACGACTGGTCGCAGCCTGGCGGCGTCGCCAACAATGCGCCCGGGCATTTGGTTTTAAACACCAGCCTCTCGAAGTCCTGGAGCGCGGATGCGGGTACGGGATCGAGTAAGGCTGGACGAATTACCGCGACACCGCTGGTCTATGGTGGGCGGGTGTTTACACTCGATGCGGCAAGCCAGGTCAGCGCGTTTTCTGCTTCAGGTGGATCGGCAAGCTGGCGGGTTTCGCTGGTTCCCGATAGTGAGCGGAATGCGGGGACGAGCTTCATGTCGTCGCTGACGTTTTCGTCCAGTGCGCGTGGCGGTTTTGGTGGCGGGCTGGCGGCTGAAAACGGCCGCCTGTTCGCGGTCAGCGGGTTTGGCAGAGTTGCCGCGCTCGATCCTGCGACCGGCAAGACGCTGTGGGAAAAGAACCTAGGCACGCCGGTTCGCGCGGCGCCGACGGCGTCTGGTGACAAGGTATTCGTGATCAGCATGGAGGGGCGGTTCTATTGCCTCAATGCGCTGGATGGCAGCGAAAACTGGGTGGTCCGCGGATTGCCGCAAAATTCCAGTCTGGTGATGAACGTCAGTCCGGCGGTTGAGGGCGATCTGGTTGCGGTTCCATATCCTTCCGGCGACCTCTTGGCACTGAGAGTGACTGACGGATCGGCGCGCTGGTCTGAGAATCTGTCGCGGTTGCGGGCAACCTCAAAGCTTGCTGCGCTGAAGGATGCTGCAACGCCGGCGATTGCAGATGGCGTGGTTTATGCGGTTGGGCATTCGGGCCGTATGGTTGCGACGAAATCGGCAACCGGTGAGCGGCTGTGGACGATCAACCTTCCTGGTACGCAGCGTCCGTGGGTTGCTGGCGGCAGTGTTTTTGCCGTCGATACGACAGGGCGCCTGATGGCGATTGATCGCAATACCGGGCAAACCCAGTGGACGGTTAACCTTGCTGGAAGCAAGCATTGGTCGGGGCCGACGCTGGCGGGCGGGCTGTTATGGCTTGCATCAGGCAAAGGCCAACTCGTCGGTGTCGATGCTGCTACGGGACGGGTGGTTTCGCAAAAGGATGTCGGCGGCAGCGTCTATATTCCGCCGGTTGTGGCCCAGGGGCGGATGTACGTCATGCGCGACGATGCGACGCTCGTATCGCTGAATTGATCCAGGTACGTCGCTAGCGGGGTGGCGGGCAATGTTATCCTCGATGCCGCAGGAGTTTTCTGCAGTTCGGGCGGCCTGGGTTCATTTTGCCGCTGTCCAGATGATTGTGCGCGTGCCATCGGCCGTGCGATAGACAGCCATGTCCACATTACCTGACGAATTCGAGCCTACGGGCGATCCGCCGACGATTGCGATCATCGGGCGGCCCAATGTTGGCAAATCGACCTTGTTCAACCGGTTGACCGGAAAACCGATCGCCCTGGTTTCCGACCTGCCGGGCCTGACGCGTGACCGGCGTTCGGGCGAGGCGGAGCTTGGCGAACACAGGATCGTGTTGATTGACACGGCGGGCCTTGAGGAGGCGAGTTCGGGATCGATCCAGGCGCGGATGCGTGAACAAAGCGAGCAGGCGATCAGGGATGCCGATCTTGTGTTGTTCGTGATCGACGCGCGTGAGGGGATTACCGCTTCCGACGAAGTTTTTGCACGTGTTGTGCGCAGCGCGGGTCGGCCCAGTATCCTGGTTGCCAACAAATGTGAAGGGCGCAGCGGGCAGGATGGCTTTTATGAGGCCTTCGAATTGGGCCTGGGGGCGCCGATACCGATTTCGGCTGAGCATGGCGAGGGTATCGGGGAACTGACCGGTGACATGATGTCGGCGCTGGGCCTCGTGGAAGAGTTCGCGCCGCGAGGGCGACGGGGTCGGCGCGGCCCCGACAAGGCAACTGGCGACAAGGACCGTGAAGAGCGGCGGCAAAAGGTTCTGGACCGGCCGCTGCGCGTTGCCGTCGTGGGGCGGCCCAATGCGGGCAAGTCAACGCTGGTCAATACGCTGCTGGGCGAAGAGCGGATGATTACCGGGCCGGAACCGGGATTAACGCGAGATTCCGTTTCAACGGACGTGACAATCGATGGCCGTGAAATCCGGCTGGTCGACACCGCGGGTCTCCGCAAGAAGGCGAAAATCCACGAGCGCGCTGAAAAGCTGTCGGTCAGCGATGCGATCCGCACGATCCGCTATTCCGAAGTCGTAATCTTGATGCTCGACGCGGACTGTCCATTCGAGCACCAGGATCTGACGATTGCCGATCTGGTCGCCAAGGAAGGCCGGGCGCTGGTCATCGCGGTTAACAAATGGGATCTGGTGACCGACAAGCAGGAGCGCCTGAAAGCGCTGCGGGAAACCTTGAAATTGCGACTGGCGCAGGTGCCGGGCGTCAAGATGGTGACCATTTCGGCTCTCGCTGAAAAGGGGATGAGCGGATTGGTTAAGGCGGTCTTTGAGACCTATGAAACCTGGAACCGCAGGGTTGGCACCCCGCATCTCAACCGATGGCTGCAAGAAGCGCTGGTGCGCCATGCACCGCCTGCGGTGGGTGGTCGTCGGATAAAGATCCGCTACATTACGCAGCCCTCGGCGCGGCCGCCGACGTTCATTGCGTTCTGCTCACGGCCTGAACAGGTGCCGACAAGCTACTTGCGTTATCTGATGAACAGCCTGCGGCAGGCATTCGACTTGCCCGGTGTGCCGATTCGCCTCAACCTGCGGAAAGGCGAGAATCCATACGCGCCTTCGAAGGGTCGCAATCGATGACCAGAAGGTCTGGCTGATTTCGCCGCATTGGCGATGTAAACATTTGAAGCATATGTGACGTTGGCGGTCGGCGGGTCGGGCGGATCGCGGCGATTGTATCTCCACCCTGGGACAATGGGTTCGAGCAATGGAAAGGGATTGTTAGGACATGAGAGCTTTGGGATCTGGATACCTGGGTCAAGCGGGTTTGGCGTGCGCGATTTTTGCGGGCGTCATTGCGGTATCGGGCCTGACGGCGAACGACGTTGCTGCGAAGCGAAGCGTTCCCGATGCGGTCAAGGTCGCCTGTAGCGGTGATTATAAGCGTTTTTGCAAAGGCTATACGATTGGTACGGCAAAGCTGAATAGCTGCATGCGCGCCAAGGGCAAGCGGCTGTCGCGGGTGTGTGTCAGGGCGCTGGTCGACCATGGGATGGTGCCACGTCACCTGCTGCGCAAAGCGCGTCGGCGCTGAGGCCTCGCAGGCAGGCCTTGCAAAGGAGCGCAGATCGGCAGTTCCTGAGGGGCGGTTGTGAGCGAAGTTCTGTTTTACCATCTCGAACGGCAGCCACTCGACCGGGTGCTGCCGTTGCTTTTGGAAAAGACGTTGGAGCGTGGCTGGAATGCCGTCGTGCGCTCGGGCAATGAAGAACGCCTGGAAGCGCTTGATATCGCGTTGTGGACCTATCGCGACGATAGCTTCCTGCCGCATGCGACGGCAAAGGATGGCAACAGCGAATTGCAGCCGGTCTATCTGACGACGGGAGAAGAGACGCCCAACAAACCCGGGGTTCTGTTCCTGGTCGATGGGGCCGATACATCGGATTTCAAAAGCTTCGTTCGCATCGTGCACCTGTTTGACGGGCATGACGAGGAGGCTGTGGGGCTGGCACGGCGGCAATGGAAGGCTGCTAGTGCTGCTGAATGTACGGTGACCTACTGGCAGCAGAACCATCAGGGGCGATGGGAAAAGAAGGCGTGAAGGCCGGTTTGATTCTGACGTGCCGGGCTCCGCAGCCGCAGTCAAAAGGCATGGCATGAATTATCGACACGCCTATCATGCCGGTAACTTTGCCGATGTCCTCAAGCATGTGTTGCTGTGTCTGGTCATTTCTCACCTGAAACGCAAGGATAAGCCGTTTCGTGTCATCGATACGCACGCAGGTGCGGGACTCTACGAACTGGATTCGGTTGAAGCATCAAAGACGGGCGAGTGGCGAGAAGGTATCGGCCGGCTGCTTGCTTGTCAGATCCCGTCCGACATTGCCCCGATATTGACGCCCTATCTGGACGTCGTCAGGCGGATCGGGTGTGGGGCCGAGCAAAGTGCTGGACCGGCAATCTCGCGCTATCCTGGTAGCCCGTTGATTGCTGCTCATCTTCTGCGCAATTGCGACCGTCTGATTGCCAACGAACTTCACGGTGACGATCGGGAGGCCCTGGAGGCAAATCTGGCGGCATTTGGCCATACACGAAGGCTGGGTGCCAAGGTGATGGGTCTTGATGGCTACGTTGCGCTCAAGTCGACGCTCCCTCCCAAGGAGCGCCGCGGTGTTATCCTGATCGACCCGCCGTTCGAACAACCAGGTGAATTGCAGCGACTGATCAATGGGCTGCGCGAGGGCGTGCGGCGTTTTTCAACAGGCACGTTCATGCTGTGGTATCCTATCAAGGACCCCGGGCCGGTTGCAGCTTTCAAAAGGCAGCTTGGCAGTCTGGGGCTCGCGAAACTGATGGCGGTCGAATTGCTTGTTCGGCGGCCTGACAATATCGAACGGCTGAACGGCCACGGGCTTATCGTTCTCAATCCGCCGTTTACGCTGCGGACTGACATGGAAACGGCACTGCCATTTTTAGGCTCGGTTCTGGGCCAGGGGGAGGGGGCCTCATTTCGTATCGAAGAGTTGCCAGATGACAGGCGATAAGCATGTTGTCACCGGTCTGGTTGGAGCCGATTTGATTGATCGGATCGGCCGTTCGGATTGAGCTGCGTGCCGACAACGCCATGCTCGATTCAGGCGGCTTGAAATAGAAACGGCCGGTGAATGTCGCCGGCATCAGGAGGATAGTGCAATGAAATCGATGGTTTTCGTACTGGCAATGATCGCTGCCCTGTTTGCTGCCAACGCAGCCCAGGCTGGCTCTTGCGTCAAGGCAGGTGGACAGGCGACGATGTTGACGCCTGATATGGCGAAGTTCATGGCCAAGGCGGCGCTTAAGAACCAGATGAAGAACAATGGCTTTAAACCGTCAGGCCGGATGACGCTGACGTGTAAGCCTGCCGCGCTTGGTACGCACTGCGTTGCCCATCAGCGGGCTTGCAAGTGAGGCTTGGTCAGTAGAGCGCGGATGATCTTCGGGGCCCGGGGATGGGGATCTCATCTCTGGTTGGAAATCCCGGGCTCGCATTGCCGCGTTCTGCCGAGCCCTGACTGGGTTAACGAAGCCTTTATTGGTTTACGGATAGGTAATGGCGGAACGGTGCGGGAACGCAGCGTTTCGCCGTTGTCTGTGCGTTTGCTGGTGTTGGCCGTCGCGCAGACGTGATGAGGGGTTCACCCTACTTGATTTCAGTTCTGGAATTATCCGGCGCTAAACTGTCGAATAGACTTTCGAGCCGGACGTGGGGTCAGGAGTATTGTCATGAAGCGTGTGTTGTTGGGTGTTGCAGTGATTGCCGGAATGGTGGCAATGAGTATGCAGGCGAATGCTGGTAGTCGCGGCTACTATAAGGGCGAAGGCGCCCACAAGAGTTCGCGCTTTTATCGCGGCGGACCCAAGGTCAAAGGATACGTTCGCCGGCGCGGTGGGTATTCCTATAAGTATCAGGATTCCATCAATACCTACGGCGATTCACGCTCAAACTACGGTGGCGTCAATGCCTACCGCGACTTCAACTCGGACCGCCAGACCAATTTCGGCCCGTTCGACAACGGGTTCTTCTTTAACAGCGGCGTGTCCTCGACGTATGGCGGCAGTTCACCCTACATGCATTGAGCCGCCGTCGCCGGTCATTCTCACCGGGGGGGCGGTTAGATTGACGCTTCGCCGGTCAGACCCTTTCGATATTGGGGCTTCCAGTGTTCTGGCGGCCCCTTTTTGCTTTCGGAAGTGCGGCGGCTGCAGGCAAATGTAGTTTTACGGAGTAACGTGGCTTGCACCGCACAACTGTTGTTGCGCTACACACCTCTGGAATAATTCGTCTTTAATCCTCTAGGCATTGACAGGGCTCGCGATTATGGTCCGCGACATGGTTAACGATTGTCGTAATTGCTCAGAGTGATCTCATGCGTCTTGCCTCAACCTTGTTTGCTGCCGCTGCAATCGCAGCGGTGACGTTTCTTCCGACCTCGCCAGCCGAAGCCAAATGCACGCGGCTTGCCTTTTCCGTAAATGACTACGGGAAGGTCGGACCTGCCAACGATGCCAAGAAGTTGCTGGACAAGTATATCGCCGAATGGACCGCAGAGCGCGGTATTACGGGCTATCGCACGGGCAAGAAAGATGTGAAGTGCGAGCTGTTCATCGACCTCATCGTGTTCGACGAGTACACCTGCCGGGCTGAGGCCAACGTTTGCTGGTAATCCTTCGACGGCTGGCAACGCCTCTCAGTGTTTCCAGTCGGTCAGGAAGGCGGATATCAACTCGGTTTTGCAGCGTGAAGGCGGTCGAGCCGGAGCCGGTGGCGGGCATCCGTCACCAGCATGACGGCTGCGTATCCGGCTATCACGACCCCAAGAGCGGTCGCGCCTGCGATCAGAAACATGATCATGATCTGATACTTGGTGGCTTCGATTGGATCGAGGCCCGCCAGGATCTGGCCCGTCATCATGCCTGGAATCGAGACGATGCCGGAAGCGGCCATGGCATTGAGGATCGGCATCAGGCCGGTCTTTAAAGCCAGGCGCAGGGTTCCACCCAATGCCGTGAAGCGGTCTGCGCCAAGCGTCAGGCGGGCTTCTATGGCCGTTCGCTCGCGGTTTGCGGTCTCCAGAAGCGTGCTGACGGTGAGCGAAATGCCGGTCATGGCATTTCCCAAGACCATGCCGAGGATGGGTAGGACATACCGCGGCTGATACCAGGGTTCGGGACCGATGATGCCGACGATGGCGAAGGCGGTCGCAAGTGTCCCGACGAACAGGAGCGTTCCAGACCCCAGAAGGTAGGCCGATATTCCCTTCGGTCGCCAGGTCAGACGCGAGACGATCTCGTAACCGGCGACCAGCACCATCACGAGGGCCAGGGCGACCGTCCAAACCGGCGAGGTCTGCAGGAAGATCCATTTCAGCACGATGCCGATGAGGGCCAGTTGTACGGTCATGCGCACCGTGTTGATCAAAAGCGTGCGCTCGAGCCCGAGGGCGAATGTCCAGGAAACCGCGCCGTTGATCAGCATCAAGGTGGCGGCAAGCGCCAGATCGGAGATGTCGAGGGAAACGTAGGTCATTTGGCAGATGCGGTTGGTGAAGTGGGGCTTTCCGGCAAGTTCTTATGATCGGGCGGGTCCTGGTTTCGCGTGCCAGGTTCACGGTCGGGAGCCAATTGCAGGCGCAGGTCGGCCATCCTCACAATCTGCTCGGGGTCGTGGCTGATCAGGATGATGCTCTTTCCGGCTGCCAGGCGCGAAGTCAAAAGGTCTTCGACGAGATTTGCGTTCCTATTATCAAGCGCGGATGTGGGCTCATCGAGGATCAGTACCGGTGGGTCGTCGGCGAAGGCCCGAACGAGTGCAAGGCGTTGTCGTTCACCGGTGGAGAGCACGGACACCGGCTTATCGAGCAGTTCAGGGAAGAGCCCCAGGTTTTCCATGAGGCCGATTACGGCTGATTGGGTGCTGGGATCGGGGGAAAGCGCTTCACGCGGGGTGTCGGTCCACCAGCCCGGTTCTGCGGAAACGTAGCGCACCAGTTTGCGCCATTCAGGCGCCGGCGTTTCGCGGCGCTCGGCTCCGTTGACGAAGATATGGCCTGATGAGGGTTCCAGGTCGGCGAGGGCGCGGGCTATGCGGGTTTTGCCGCTGCCCGATGGGCCTTCCAAGCTCATCAACTCGCCATCGCCGACTTCGAATGACACTTCTGGAAGGTCGGCGATTTTGAGTTGGTCGGCGCGCAGCACAGCGGTGATCCTCTCGCCGCACAGAACTATGGTCGGCAATCATCGATATAATCGGCAGACTCTAGTCTGCCGAAAGCGTGAGAGGTTTATCAGCCAACCGGGCCGGAGGCCACATGGGAAGTGTTGTCTTTATGATTTCACGCGCTGGCCGCCTGAGGCGAACAGGACGTCCTCGACGGTCAAACCAATTCCGGCTTGAAAGCGTCGACTGTTCGCATCACTTCGCGGACTTTGGGGGCGAGGCTTTCGCGATCATAGGGTTTCAGAACGTATCCGGCGCAGCCGGCGCGCACGGCCTGCTTGATGTCCTTGGGATCGGCTTCGGTCGGGCAGTAGAGGATTTGCGGGAATGAAGCTGCGCCGACAAGCTTTAGGGCGGCGAGGAAGTCGAAGGCGGTCATGCCGGGCAGGTCCCAGTCGAGCAGGATCACGTCGGGCATGGAGGATTCGCAGATCTCAAGAGCCTTATCGGCCGTCTCCGCCTCGACTGCGATCAGGCCTAGAGATTCGACGATGGCGCCGGCAACTTTGCGGATGACTTCGGAATCGTCGACGATCAGGCAAAATTTCATATCGATGCGGGCTCCAGCTTTGCGTTTGGGCTGATGGCATATGGCAATCAGCCCGGAAAGAGTGCCGCAGGAAGGGTTAAAACCGAGTTTAACGGTGCTTGGAAATCGGGCAGTTGGCCGGCCGGAGTACCTTATGGCAGGGCGGCGACGAGGATATCGTCGCCATCCTGGGCGATTTCTATGCGCAGGCCGGTCTGGGCTGCGAGCCGCCATGTATAATAGGCCTGAATGTTCATGGCGTTCAGTTCGCCATCTGAGGTGCCGGCGATGATGTCGGTGAGATATTGCGGCGGACGGGCCGAAGCTCCAGAGCAGCGGATCTCGAAGTTGGGCGATTCCACGTCACCCAGGATGGAGACCGTGAGGGTGCCGCCGCGTGGGAGTGCTGTGACCGAGCATGACAATAGGTTGAGCAGCAGCTTGACGTAGTCCTTGGCCATGTGACCGGCCGGTCCGTTCCACACCAGGGTGTGCTTGCCCTTGCCGACGTAACCGCGCGAAATCTGCTCGGCCATGGTCAGGTCGATCTGGGCGCCAGCGGAACCTGCCGCGCCGAAGGCAAAGCGGGCAAACTGGAGGCGGGAAGACGCTTGTTCGGTGACGTTGCGGATGACGTCCAAGGCGTAGCTCTGGGTTTCGGCGTCGTCGTCTTCGTCGAGGATTTCCAGGCCGTTATAAATGGCGCCGACCGGACCAATGACATCGTGGCAGATTTTGCTGGAGATCAGCGCGGAAAATTCCAGATCGCTTGGATTTTCGATTTTCATTGGTGTCGCGTCCTTCAAGTCGCCGCGGCGGAACACTGCGCGGCTGGCTTTGCCTGTTTTAAGCGATGCGGTTGCCCGGACCGGTGAGGAAGGGCCTGTTCGGCCTTCAATGGGGAGTGTCCAACGCAAGCTTACAGGGGCGGCACATCTGATTCGTTAACTTAACAGTTAAACGGCACTTCTTGGTCTTGGAAAGCGGTGCGCAGCCAACGAGTTGGGCGGTGTGTCCCATTGTCAGCACCACGGCCACACTTTCGTAACAACTTGAGAGCAAGAGTGGGCGTTAGAGACGATTCGACGGGGCTGGCGGGTCAAACAATACTGCCTGGCTTTGGCGGTTTGGAGGGGATGTGGTGCTTTGGTTTGGAAATCGGGCACCCGTTCAGATCTTCAGGCAGCAAAGCTGAGACCATATGACAACGATCATGATGAAGTATCGATGCGATTCGTGATGCAAATCTGGCCGATTGACTGGCCGGATAGGCGTTTCGGTTTGCGATCGTGATCCAACTCGGTGACCTGCTGCATGGCTAAAATGCAAACAAACTCTGCCGCTTATGCGGTACTTTCCGCGGTGAGCGCAATGCTGGCCCTGGGGTTGATGGTGCTTTGGCCGGCAGCGGCTATGGCAGAAGATCCGTTGCCGTGGAAGGCGGAAAGCCCGCGTGGGGACTACGACGTTTACCGTGAGGTCGAGCCACGGGCCGACGGCGGCGGGTATGTCAATGACCGCGACGGGCCGCCAAGCTACGTTCCACCCCGGGTGCAATATAGAGATGAGGGCTACGGCTCGGGAAGTGCGTACAATCGCGGACCTGATGTCGAAGGCGAGCGAAATCGTGCTGCGCGGGAGCGTGAGGACTACCGGGAAGAGCCCCTGGCGCAGCCGCCACGCGAAGAGCGACCGGATTACAGCCGCCACCGGGAACCAGAACGGCGCGATTACGATCGACGGGCCGATTACGACCGCGGCAGGGCTCCGCGCGGCGATGTGGGAACGCCCTATTATGAGCGCGGTGGCGGGCTTCCGCGTGACCGGGTCTTGCGGGAGGATTATCGTGAGACGCCACAAACTCCCAGCACTTACAGCCAAGATGAGATCTTGAAGGCCGGACACGGGTTCTTTGGTTCTGTGAGCCAGGGGCTGGCGGAAGTCGTGGAAAAGGCGTTCCGCGATTCGGGGCGGCCAAATGGGTATATTCTGGGCGAAGATGCCGGTGGGGCGTTTATTGCCGGGCTTCGATATGGGGAAGGAACGCTATTCACCCGTGATGCGGGTCGCCATAAGGTCTATTGGCAGGGGCCGACGATTGGCTACGATTTCGGTGCTGAGGGTTCAAAGACCATGGTGCTGATCTACAACCTTGCTTATCCAGGCCAAATTTATCAGCGATTTGGTGGCGTCCAAGGGTCGGCCTACATTGTTGGAGGTGTTGGCATGCAGATCATGAAGCGCGATGATGTGACACTTGCGCCTATTCGTTCAGGTGTTGGCCTTCGACTGGGTGCCAATGTGGGATATTTGAAGTATACCCGCACACCTACGTGGAATCCGTTCTAAACGGGAAGCTGCAGGTGTTCGATTCTGTATCGGCGTGTGTCGTCTGAGACGGCTGCCAGAATTGATTCCGGGCGCGTTTGGATCGGACACAGGCGCAAGGCGCGCGAGGTTGGAGAGACCGACTTGGTCTATCGCTGCGAAATGGGGTTGGGGGCGGAGGCGTGATGACGATTGAAGCAGTCATGCACGTTGCGCTCGGCTTTCTGGTCGCCGCATTCGCGCTTTTCCTGATCCTGCCGGCCTACAAGCGGCGGACGGTGCGGCTGACCTCGGAAGCCATCAAGCGTTCGATGCCGCTGACGGAAGCGGAAATCCGGGCCGACAAAGACCGGCTGCGGGCCGACTACGTGCTGGCCATCCACGAACTGGAAAGCAAGCTTGAAAAGGCGACCCTGGCGCATGCACGCCAGAGGGTGGAAATCAATCGCCGGGATGCTGCTATCAGCGGACTGGAAGGCGATATCGAGCGCATGCGCGGCTCGCTGGAAGAGCACGAGAACGCGCATCGGGTTCTGGAACAGACGATCATGGATCGTTTGCCGCGAGTTGAAAGCCGGCTTGCCGAAGCCCGGCGGCTGATTTTGCAGCGCGACCGGGAAATCGCCCAGCTTTCGCAGACCGCTCAAATGCAGGCCAAGGGGCTGGAAGAAGCCAACCAGATCAACACCAAGAACCGTGACGAAATCCTGCGGCTCAATGCGGCGCTGGCGACCCGGACGGCGCGCGGCCGCGATAGTTACGGCGATGACCGGCAGGACGGCGAAGTGGCGTTGCGCACCGAAATCGAGGCCTTGCGGGCGAAGACCCGGGAGCAGTCGTCGATGGTTGCGCGGCTGCAAGGGTTGCTTGGGCGGACCGGCGCGCGGGTTGGTATTGGCGGCGAAGGAATCCGGTTCGATGCCGATATTGCCGGCGCGGGCACTGTTGGCGGCGATGACGAGCCGTTGGGCCTGCGCAGCTCGGATGAGGAGATTGCGCGGCTGAGAAGTGCTTTGGCGCAAGCCGAAGCGACGCTTAGTTCGCTGCAAAGTTCGGCGGATGTGGGCAGCGAGACCATGCAACGGCTGAAATCCGAGATTGCGGGATTGCGCACCAGCAACGAGGACAAGGACGCCGAACTGCGCCGTCTCAGCGCTGAGTTGATGGCCTACAAGGATGCCGAGCGCGACGACAAAGGCTTGCGCGAAGGCAAGACGGCGATGCGGGCAAAGATCGCGTCACTGGATTCGCAGACCCGCGAGCAGACCGAGATCATCCAGCGACTGCGTGCAGAAATTGCTGCCGCCAACGAGCGGACTGCGCGACAGGCGGCCCACTTTACCGAAGAGCTGCGCCGGCTGGGAGCTGGAACATACCAGACTTCGGCGTCGCCGCGTCGCACCGGCAATGAGCCAGCAGGCCGGCGCTCTCTGACCGACCGCATCAATGAAGTTGGTCCTATCGCTGCGCGGTCAGAGCCGGGCGGACGGGGTCAGGGTCATGCCGCCCGATCAGGCGATGCACCGGTTGATCGCGAGCGGGCATCGGGTTTCATGCGGGCATTGGGTGGTGGCAACGGTCGCGGCAGCGACGGTCCGGTGGACCGGTCTGCCCGACCGGCGATGGCGGCGAGCGCCAGCCTGGATGCATCAAGCGAAGTTGCAGGCGAGCCGGTTCCAGAGACAGCCGAAGCTGTCAGTGGTGCTGAGGCGCCCAAGCCGACAGGCAATCCAACCCCGCGCCGCGGTGGTCTTTTGGAGCGCATCACACGGGCCGATCGGTCGGATTAGGCGGCGCGTGTAAGGGCTGAGGGAACGTGGGCTCGGCGTTGTCTGGGATAAGCGGGCAAATCCGGCCATTCGATTTAGCGAAATGCAACGATGAAGATCCGGACCAAAGTTGACACTGCCTCACCGCGTTTCCAGGCTGACCGCCTGGCAAATGAGTGCTCCTGCATTGGCGACCTGATAAAGTGGTCGCGGAGGGCGGCTCGCTATATCGATTTTACGCCGCACCCAATGCCTTGCCTGTAACTGCTTCAGAGATTGTGACAGTGCGCGATCGGTGATCGACACCAGATCGTTCTTGATGTCTGAGAAGTATCGAGGTTCCCGACTCGCGACCAGAACAGGAATGGTCCAGGCCCGCCGGAGCAAAGTGTGTTCGGCGGTTCGGGGCACCGCTGCCTTGATCTTGTCTGCGATGATCGCAATCTCCACTCCCTTTGGTGTCAACCGGTACTCGGGCCGCAGCGGATGGCCGTGCCCAGGGTTTCTTTCCAGAAGCTTCAGATCGAGTAGATGCTGCAGGCTCTGGGTGAATGCAGTCCGACTCGCCCCCGAAGCCGACAGAAGCGAAACCTGACGGCCCGGCGTACCGCTATGCATCAGCGCAAGGATGCTTAGCGACCAAGCACGTGACGTGACCTTGACAAGCATATTCATGTCCATAAAGTATAGTATATATATTTAGTGATGTAGGGGGAAGCGTCATGCCTATCGTTTCGTTGGATAATACGATCACCTTTGCAATCTCGGTGCGAGATCGGCACGGTAGCGCTAAATGGTACAAAGACATGCTGGGGTTCGAACTCATTCATCATGTCGATGAAGCAGGCTGGAGCGAGATGATGACAAAAACTGACGGTGTGACCCTGGGATTGGGCGAGCATACCGAACCAGTTCCAGGAAACGCCGTTCCTGTGTTCGGGGTCGGGAACATCGCCACGGCTCGGAAGGATCTGGAAACGGCTGGCGTTAAGTTCGATGGTGAAACTATCGTGGTCGAGGGCATGGTTAGTACGGCAACTTTCTACGACCCCGATGGGAACGCATTGATGCTGGCTCAAGATCTGACAGGTGAAGGCTGACACGATTGATGCATTCAACAGCTTGCTAGCCGGATTCGGCTGCAGAGGCTCATTCGCGGCCCTGTTCGGTCGGCGTTGGTCACGGCCGGTTGTGGGGTGAATGCGGCTTCGCATCCGCATCATGTGTTACCGCTACCGTGCACACGAGTTACCGCCGACCAAATATCCGGGACAGCCAGCCGCGTTTTGGTGGTGGTGGGGTGGATTGCCAGGCAGATGCTGCATCTGGAATCGTTGAGCCTGCCGAAGTGATTGCGGCTGCCCGATCCACGGTGGCGTGAATCTCAGGGACGCTGGCAGTGGGCTCAGGTGGTTGGACCTGGGCTTTCAGTTCGGCTGCGACCTGGTCTGCATTTCCGGTCCACTCAATCCATCTTTTGGTGCGGATAAGCGGCAGGCGGGTGAGGTCTGGATTGCCGACCATCAGGGCGATAACGCGCTTGTTGCCGGAGACCTCAAGGGCCAATGCCGTATTGACCTCTTCGAGCGGCCATTCCTTGGTCACCGAGTTGGGGGTGATGATGGCCAGCACAGTTCGCGAAGCCCCAAGTGCTGTGTTGATTTTCGAAGTGAAACTCTGGCCGAAGCCGATGTGTTCTTCATCCAGGAATGCCTTGATGCCCAAACGGTTGCAGGCCTCAAAGACCGGGCGGGCGATGGCGGCTTTATCTTCGCTGGCATGCGATATGAAGACTTCGTAGTCGTCGGCGCCAAACACCATCTGGCGCAGAAACTTCGATGGGTTGGGATCGAGTTCGAGGACCTGCGAGCATAGCTTCAAGAACAGCGGGTCATCCGGGCCGCGCACCATTTTGATGAAGGACAGGTTGCCGTAGACGATATTGCGGAAGCTTGCCGCGGGGTTATCTGGTGGCGAGTTTCTACGGCTGCCGCGGTATTTGTGGAAGTGTTCGTAGCCGGCGGAATCGATGCCGAATTTTCGCCAGGCATGCAGCATGGCGCGCAGCTTACGGATGCGTTTGCGCTCGATGTTGACGCGTTCGTTGACGCAAAGGCCGGTGACGGATTGGTGGAAGTGGTGGCCCTGGATGCGGACCTTGCGCTCGTTGACCTGAAAACCCGACAAGATGATCGCCTGTTCCAGCGCGTCGCCGATGGAGACCTTGAAGCCGCCGCCGGAGATCGGCTCGCGGACGGCGATTGAGGGTGGGAATTGTGCCAGGTTGGTCGATAGGGTGATGTCGTCGGCGTAGCGCGAATAGGTCAGGCGGTTCTGGCGGGCGAGGCGTAATAGCCTGCGATCAAGCGTGGCGGCGATGAAATTCGACAGGATCGGCGAGGTGGGCGCGCCCTGGGGCAGGCCGTTGCGGTAGGTGACGATCTGGGCGCAAACGGAGGCGGCGGCAGGCCCCATGTCGAAAGGCGGTTTCATCAACAGGCCGCGTATCCGGCCGAAGTTGATCGAGGGGAAGAAGTCTTTCAGGTCGACGTTCAAAACCCATCGTTTGCCGGTGTGATCGGCTGCGTTGCTGGTGACGCTGCGGCCATCGATAAAGCCGTGGGCATTGGGGTGGGCGCGATAGAGGGCCTTGAAGTCGGGCAGCAACTTGTCTTGCAGTTCACGCACCAGGCCGACTGGTGCATGGATCTGGCGCATGCCGCCGGTGCGTTTGGGGATCTCGAAGTGGCGGTATCGCGCGCCCTCGTTCTCGTTGTAGAGCGTGCGGGTCATGCGGTAGTTGGGGACGCCCAGATAGCGGGCGAGGTGGTGGGATTCACTCAACGGCTGGCCATGCAAGCGCAGGATGGTTTGCGGCTCCGGCTGGTCGTTGATTTCAGTTGGTGATTGATCCCCGGTATCAGACATCCCGCCCCTCGAACCTTACCAAACCAGGGGTCGTGACCCCTGGTTTAAAGTTACCGTTTGTTTTTCTGCCGCAGGATCGACAGCAGACGTAGAAGGGCGGGATGCCGATCTGGTGAGCGCCAAAATAACGCATTGCTGGCAAGTATTGTCGCGAGAGCGCGCGAAATTGTGGCATGAATGCACGGGGTAGCGAAGTTGCGGGTCGTGCATGTAGAAACAGGCCTACTGCTGAGCGGTTTCAATGCGCAGCCGGCGAGTAATCTGGCCGGTTGCTGTGTTGATGATCACGATTTCCTGGCCTTTGTCGCTCTGGTAGTGAATGGCAAGGGTGTCCGGCCCGGTTGCGATGTGTTTGACCGTAGCACCAGAGGGCAGCGTCAGGTCGGGCAGATCGGCGCCGGCGGGCAAGGCGTTAGGTTGCGCTGCTGGCAAGCGTGCGGCGTGGTTGACGGACTTTGTTGAAGCGGTCTGTTGGTCGGGGGCCTCGAGGACGAGGTAGGCAATGCGGGCTGCGACGGCTGCCAGGCCGGCCAGCAGGACTATGCCCAGGACCACGACGACGATTTGCAGGCGCCGCACCATTTTTGGATGCTGAAGACCGGTGAGGCCGGCGGCTGCATCGGTTGAGGGTTGCGCGGTCTTTGCGCCGGACTGTTTTTCAGTGTCGGATATCGTCATCTATTCGGTGCCCCGAAGTGTGGGTTTGATGAAGTTGAAGGGAGCGGCGGTTGGGCGAATCCATATGCGAAGTGCGCGCCGGCGAGGATGACGCCGGTGTCAGGGTCGATCGCTGGCTTGCTGAAAATATTCCAGGGCTCAGCCGGTCCCGCATCCAGACGTTGATCAAGGCGGGCGAGGTCCGTTCAGGCGCGGCGACGATAGGCGACGTGGGGGAGCGGGTCAAACCGGGGCGGATCTATTCGGTCTGCGTGCCCGAGGCGCTCGATCCGGAGCCTGCGGGCGAGGATATCGCGCTGGATGTGGTTTTTGAGGATGCGCACCTGATCGTCATCAACAAGCCTGCCGGTCTGGTGGTCCATCCCGCGCCCGGCCACAGCTCGGGGACATTGGTGAATGCGCTGATCGCTCATTGCGGGGAGAGCCTGTCTGGCATCGGTGGCGTTAAGCGGCCGGGGATCGTGCACCGGCTGGATAAGGATACGTCCGGATTGTTGGTGGTGGCCAAGACCGATTCTGCGCATCAGGCGCTGTCCGATCAGTTCGCCGAACATGGACGCGATGGCCGATTGCATCGCGCCTATCTGGCTTTGGCGTGGGGCGTGCCGGAGCGCCCCAGCGGGGTGATCGACGCGCCGTTGGGTCGTAGCCAGGCGAACCGCAAGAAGATGGCGGTGGTGTCTGAGAAACTCGGGCGGCAGGCGCGCACGCACTATAACCTGGTGGACGCCTATGATGGGAGCGATGTTAAGGGCGTGGCCTCACTGATGCGGATGGAATTGGAGACCGGACGGACGCATCAGATCAGGGTGCACCTGGCGCACATCCGGCATCCGGTGATGGGCGATCCGGTTTATGGAACCGGTTTCAAGGCAAGCGCGCGGTTGTTGGGGGCTGAGGCGCGCTGGGCGCTGGGGTCGCTCAGGCGGCAGGCGTTGCATGCGGCAGAGTTGGGTTTTGAGCACCCCGCGAGCGGTGAGCCGCTGCGCTTCGAAGCCCAGATGCCAGCGGATATGCAGCGGCTGGTGGATGCGCTTGGGACTGCAAAGAGCGCGGTTTAATCGGTCCATACGGCCGGAAAAAAATTTGAACCGACCGGGGCATTGCAACGTTAACATTTCGACGGTGCAGTCACGCTCAGATCGCGAAATCGCGATCAAGCGTGCTTTGAAAGGGTCGGTTTCGTTGCGCTATCGGTGTGAGCGGCTGCACTCGGTTTGCGGCATTTCAGGGCATTTGATCCCCGTCTGTTCTGGAATTGCCACAATTGGATAGTTATATATCCGGCTGCTTTTGGTGCACTGCGGGATTTCCGCAGTCTGGACCGGGCAGCGAAGCGAGCAGCAGGAAGGCAAATAGAGACCCAAGCGAGCCACGCCCCTTAGCCAGGGCAGGACCTTGGGCTCATTTCACGAGGATAATCATGGCGTCGAAATCTTTACCATCAGTCGGACTGGGCTCCGCCGGGCTGTCGCGGTATCTCGACGATATCCGCAAGTTCCCAATGCTGGAGCCCAATGAAGAATACATGCTGGCCAAGAGCTGGCTATCGCATGGCGACAGCGATGCGGCACACAAGCTTGTCACCTCGCACCTGCGTCTGGTGGCGAAAATCGCGATGGGTTATCGCGGTTACGGCTTGCCTATCGGTGAGGTGATCTCGGAAGGGAATGTCGGCTTGATGCA